>JBAVMZ010000196.1:0-2043 GCA_049690595.1 Occallatibacter sp.
ACTTGGGCGATGTCTTCCTGGCGAGATTCGAGAATGGTAAGTGGGTCTATCACTCCCGCGAGGAGTGGCAGATTCCGCAGGGTTACATCCCGCCGCGGAGCCGGGTGGCGCGGGGATTGGAAACGGCCGGAGCAGAGCCGCAGAAGTAAGTTGGACGGAGCCGCGAGGGTCAGGGAGCGGTGGATAGCGATGTTGCTGGTTGAGAATGGCGGCGCCAGCAGGACGCATGTTTGGTTGAGGCGCCGCTGATGCGGCAAATGGGGCCGATCTGGAGATCGGCGATCCCGGGCAAGGGTGAGGACGCTGATGAAGTGGACCGGCGACAGCATCGGGCGGCGGGAGGCACTGGCGCTACTCGTGTCTCCGCTGGCCGCTGCCGCCGCTCAACAACAGGGCGCGGCGCCCGTGCCCTATGTGGACCGCACGAAGCGGCAGATGGTCTACGACGGACCGGGCGGAGACGAGCCCGAACCGGCTGATTTGAAAGAAGTTCGAATCGGCTACTTCGGGCCGTCCGATGCCTCGGACATCGAGGGCGGATCGTTCTGGCAGGGAGCGTCGAGAGCGATCGACGAGGCGAACGAGGGAGGCGGCTACAAGGGATTGCCCTTCCGCCTGGTGGCGAAGTGGAGCGAGAGCCCGTGGCAGGCCGGCGGGCGCATGATGGTCGAGTTGGCGTACGTCGATCGCGTCTGGGCGGCGATTGACTCTATCGACGGCATCGCCACGCACATCGCCGAGCAAGTGGTGGCGAAGGTGCAGTTGCCACTGGTGGACCCTGGCAGTACGGACCGGAGCGTGAACGCCGCCATGGTGCCGTGGATGTTTTCCTGCCTGCCCAACGATCCGGCCATCGCCAGCGCGATGTGCCCGCAGCTCGCGCGGGAAGCGGGCGAGGCGGGGCCGGTTCTGCTGGTCTCCACGAGCCACGACGAGCGTCATATGGCGGAGGAATTCCAGCACTGGTTCGCGGAGCGCAAGCCGGGGATTGCGAGGTTTTTGGAGTTTCAGCCCGGCGACGAGCGTCTGGAAAGCGTGGTGCGCGAGGCGGCGGGCGCGCAGGCAGTGCTGGTGCTGGGCGGGGTGGCAGACACGGCCCGGGCAGTGAAGCTGCTGCGGGCGGAGTCGGCCAGGACGGTGTTGTACGCGGGTCCGTCGGCCGCCAAGAGTTCGTTTTGCGGAGTTGCGGGCGAGGCCGCCGAGGGTGTGCGGTGCCCGCTGCTGGCGCGCCCGGCGCCGCTGGAATGGGCGCCAGGGACTGGTCAGGATTACGCTGCGCTGGCGAGTTACGACGCCGCGCGGATGGTGGTGGGCTCGATCCGCACCGGCGGGCTCAATCGTTTTCGAATCTGCAGGGCGCTTGCGAGTATGACGCCCTGGCAAGGGGCCGCCGGCGAGGTTCGCTGGAGCGCTCTCAACCGCAACTCACGGCCTGCCGCCGTAGGAACGATCCGCGGCGGCAAGCTGGAAGCTTTCGGCCCACAGGCCTGAAACAGGCAGTGATCTTACGCAATCATTTTGGGGAGCAAGTTCATGATCAATCTTGAAGACATCACCGGAGAAATTCTGATGCAGCAGAACGCGCCCATCGAAAAGCGCGCCATGACCAATTTGCACGTGTTGAACGAGGCTTTCGCCTACGAGAAGCCGAGTTCGTTCTCACGCGGCATGCGGATTGACATCGGCAACGTGACGATCCTGCTGATCTCGGGCACGGCCAGTATCGACGAGGCAGGGAACACGGTCCACGTGGGCGACTTCCGCGCCCAATGCCGCCGCACTTACCAGAACATAACCGGCCTGCTGGAAAGCGAAGGCGCGACCTGGCACGACGTCGTGCGGACGAGTTGCTACCTGCGCGACATCGATCGCGACTACGTGGAGTTCAACGAAGAGCGGACGAAGTTTTTCGCCGAGCAGGGCCTGGATCCACTGCCGGCCTCGACGGGCATCGAAGCGAAGCTCTGCCGCCCGGATCTGCTGGTGGAGATGGAAGCTATCGCGATGTTCAAGAAGGCGTAGCGGCCTTCTGAAGGGCTGATG
>JBAVMZ010000197.1:0-27750 GCA_049690595.1 Occallatibacter sp.
GTTGGAGGGCAGCGGAGCTTTTATTTCAAAGGACCGAGAAACGGGCATTTCTACTGGCCTTTTCGTAAGTCCTTGAAAAGAAATGCGGACTTGTGGGTAATTGCAAGCGCTGAAGCGCGGGGCTAACATCCTGTGCGCCTACGGCGCGTACGAATGGGGGCCATATTCGGCAACAAAGTACCTTCATGCGATTGCCCTGGTGCGGAAGGCCCCCTGCGGCCCTCACCGCGAACTACGAACTAAGAACTATGAACTAAGAACTATGAACTGCATCTACGCGCCGTCCCGGATAATCCGGCACGAGTCCACGTCGAAGCTCACCTCGCCCAGCGCCAGCCGCGTCTGGTCGCGGAAGCCGGCCACAAACTCCACGAACCGCCAGACGTCGCGGAAGTTACTCGCCAGCCCCACCGAGACGCGGATGGCCCCGGCGCTCTTGTGCCCGCGGCTCTGCATCATGCGCGCAAAGCTCACCAGGTTTGCTTCTTCGCCCAGCGCCATCGCCGCCAGCATATCCTCTTCGGTCAGCCCCTCGGCCGTCTCGCCGGCTCCCGGATTGCAGAAGCAGCCGGTGCGCAGGCTGATCGCTTCCGCGCCGGCCAGCTC
Organism: Occallatibacter sp.; assembly: GCA_049690595.1. Classification (GTDB taxonomy): domain Bacteria; phylum Acidobacteriota; class Terriglobia; order Terriglobales; family Acidobacteriaceae; genus Telmatobacter. The sequence goes on from JBAVMZ010000197.1 coordinate 607, forward strand.
TTCCACGCGCCGGTAGTCCAGCAGGTGCCCCGCCGGGTCGTAGAGGTTGAGCGTCACCGTGCCCCCGCGCGCCTCGGTCGTTGCGGGGCCGTAGATCCGCACCATGGCGTGCCCGTTCGAGTGCCGCAGCTTGAGCAGCTCCTCGAGCAGCCAGCCGGTCAGGCAGCGCACCCGTTCGCCGATCGTCTCCATCCCGATCGATTCCAGGTGCCTTAGCCCGATCTCGACCGCCGGAATCGCCAGGTAGTTGAGCGTTCCGTCCTCGAAGGCCGCCTCGCCGCGCGAGAGCACGTGCGCCTGCCCCTGCACCGAGGCAAAGTTCACCGTGCCCCCGGCGAACCACGGCCGCCTCAGCCTTGCCAGCGCCTCGCGCCGCGCCAGCAGCGCACCCACCCCCGTCGGGTAGCCGAACATCTTGTAGAACGAGACCGTCGCGAAATCCGGCTTCACCTTGTCGAGGTCCAGCCGGTTGGTGGGCACAAAGGCCGCCGCATCCAGCAGCACCCGCCAGCCCCGCGCCTGCGCCTCGGCCACTGCATCGAGCGGATGCTTTACCCCGGTCACGTTGGACTGCGCGGGGAAGGCCAGCAGGTTCTCTCGTTCGGGGTCCGCCTCGTCCAGCATTGCCCGCAGCCGCTCCCGGTCCAGCCTGAGCGAGGGAGTTTTCAACGGCGCATACGCCACTGCCGCTCCCCGCGCCCGAGCAAACTCCCGCATCCCGTTCACGGAGTTGTGGTTGTCGAAGCTCAGCAGCAGCCGGCTGCCCGGCGCAAACGGAAACGACTCGCCCACCAGCTTCAGCGCCCCGGATGCATTCGCGGTAAAGATGAGCGTGTACTCCTCCGGGCTGGCGTTGAAGAAGCGCATGGCATAGCGCCGGCTCTCTTCGAGCAGGTGCGTCATCGCCGCCGAGGAGGGATTGTTCGAGTGCGGGTTCCCGAAGACGCCCGATTCGAGCAGCCTCCTGTGCGCCTCCACCTGCGAAACCGCGTAGAGAGAGCCGCCCGTGTAGTCCAGATACACCTGCCCTGTCTCGTCCAGCCGCCGGTAGTCGGTGGCCCGCAGCCGGTCCAGCACGGCCGTCCCCGCGTACCCCGGAAACCGGGCAAGAAACTCCGCCTCTGCCGCCTCGCACGCCGCGCGCACTTCCACAGCCGTCCCGTTCATATTCCCTATCCTACCCCCGCCCCGCGCCCAGTCCCCGTCCCAGCCGAAGCCCGGGTCGCTCAGCTTCGGCTGCCAACTGCGCACTACCAACTACGAGCTGCCAAGAGCCGGCTCCCCGTCCGGCTCTGCGAAAATAGAACCGATGCTCTCGCTCAGGAACGCCGGCAAGCGCTTCGGTCCGCGCATCTTGTTTCTCGAAGCCAACTGGCTCATCCGAAACAAGGAGAAGACCGCACTCGTTGGCGCCAACGGCACCGGCAAGTCGACGCTCATGAAGGTCCTCGCCGGCCAGGAAACCCTCGACTACGGCGACCTGGAACGCACCCGCGGCATGAGTATCGGCTACCTGCCACAGGAGGGCCTGCTCCTGACCGGCCGCTCCGTCTTCGACGAGTGCCTCTCGGTCTTCGACGAAATCCGAGATATGGCCGCCGAGGTCGAGCGCCTGGCCGCGCAGATGGCCGAGCTCGACCACGAGAGCCCCGAGTACGATTCCGTCGCCGAGCGCTACTCCCTTGTCCAGGAGCGTTTCCACGCCCTGGACGGTTACGCCCTCGACGCCCAGGTCGGCGCCGTCCTCACCGGCCTCGGCTTTGGCAAGGAGGACTGGTCCCGCCAGACCGACGAATTCTCCGGCGGCTGGCAGATGCGCATCGCTCTCGCCAAGCTGCTCCTGGCCAAGCCCAACCTGCTCCTGCTCGACGAGCCCACCAACCACCTCGACCTCGAAACCCGCAACTGGCTCGAGGACTACCTCAGGGCCTATCCCTTCGGCTACATCCTCATCTCCCACGACCGCTACTTCCTCGACGTCACCATCGACCGCACCGTCGAAATCTGGAACAAGCGCCTCACCATCTTCCAGGGCAACTACACCAATTACCTCTCGCAGAAGGACGAGCGCCGCGCCCAGCTCATGGCCGCCTACAAGAACCAGCGCGACCAGATCGACCACCTCGAAGCCTTCATCTCCCGCTTCCGCTACCAGGCCACAAAAGCGAAACAGGTACAGAGCCGTATCAAAGAGCTGGAAAAGATCGACCGCATCGAGGTCCCCGAGGAAGAGCCGGTCATCCACTTCAGGTTTCCCCAGCCGCCGCCTTCGGGGCGCATGGTGGTCGAGGCCGAAGGCCTCTCGAAGAGCTACGGACCCAAAGAGGTGCTGCGCAACGTCCGCTTCTCCATCGAGCGCGGCGACCGCGTGGCGCTGGTCGGCGTCAACGGCGCCGGCAAGTCCACGCTGATCAAGCTGCTCACCGGCGCCGAGCTGCCCACCGCCGGCCAGGTCAAGCTTGGCCACAACGTGCTGCCCGAGTACTTCGCCCAGGACCAGTACAAGGTGCTCGACCCCGAAGCCCGCATGTTGGACGACATCAGCCGCGCCGCAGTCCGGGTACCCGAGGTCGAACTGCGTTCGCTCTTGGGCTGCTTCCTCTTCTCCGGCGACGATGTCTTCAAGCCCCTCGGCGTGCTCTCCGGCGGCGAGCGCAACCGCTTCGCCCTCGCCCGCATCCTGGTCTCGCCCTCGAACTTCCTGCTCCTCGACGAGCCCACCAACCACCTCGACATGCGCGCCAAAGACGTGCTTCTGGAAGCCATCGCCGCCTTCTCCGGCACCGTCGTCTTCGTCTCCCACGACCGCTACTTCATCGACCGCCTTGCCACCCGTGTCCTCGAAGTCGAGAACGGCCAGGTCACCAGCTACGAAGGCAACTACGAGGACTACCTGCGCAGGAAAGAGGCGCAGGCCGCGGCGGCCGCATCGCAGGCAACGCCGGTTCCCGATCCTAAGTCGAGTCATCCTGAGCGAGCGGAAGCGCCGGTTGCTCCATCGCGGCCCGAGCCCGAGCCCTCCGCCGAGGACCGTCCCCGCCGCCTCAATCCCATCAAGCAGAGGCAGATGGAAGAGCGCTGCGCCTTCCTTGAAGAAGAGGTGCCGCGAATCGAGGCGGCAATCGCCACCACCGAGCAACAGTTGGGCATCTACGTCTCCGCCGCCGAAACCCAGCGCCTCACCGGGCTGGCCGAGTCGTTGCGCGCGCAGCTCGATGCACTCACCGCCGAGTGGGAAGAGCTGATGCTGCAGCTCGAAGCCTAGAAGCCGTCACTCGGCGCGGCTGAGACTGGCTTCGCCAGCGCCGTCTTCCCGCGGAAAGACAGAGATAACCAAACCAGCCCGGCCCGCCGCCCCATTTACAATGAGCCTGTGCAGCCCTCAGAGTCTTCACCCATCATTCTGGCCGAAAACCTCACCAAGGTGTACGTGGCCGGCCGGATCCCGGTCCACGCCGTCCGGGGCATCTCGCTCGCGGTCCAGCCAGGCGAGTTCGTGGCCATTGTCGGCCCATCCGGGTCGGGCAAGTCCACGCTCTTTTACCTGCTGGGCGGGCTGACGCGCGCCACCAGCGGGCGCGTGGTCATCGATGGGGTCGATTTCGCCACCCTCTCCGACGCCCAGCGCACCCGCTTGCGCAAACATCGGATCGGTTTTGTCTTCCAGAAGTTCAACCTGCTGCCGACGCTCTCGGCGATGGGCAATATCGAGATTGCCTACTCGGTGAGCGGACGCAAGGGGAAGCTGGATCAGTCTTACCTGGAGCACCTGAGCGATCTGCTTTCGATCGGCGGGCGGCTGCGCCATCGTCCCAGCGAGCTGAGCGGCGGCGAGCAGCAGCGCGTGGCCATTGCGCGGGCGCTGATCACGCGGCCGGCGATCGTGCTGGCCGACGAGCCCACCGGCAACCTGGACACGCAGAACTCCGCTGCTGTGCTCGAGATGCTGGTGCGGTCGAACCGCGAACTGGGCCAGACCACGCTGATGATCACGCACAACCCGGAGGCCGCGGCCATCGCCGGCCGCATTCTCTACATGCGCGACGGGCAGATCGTGCGCGAGGAAAAGGGATCGCTGGAACCGCGCGCCGCGGCGGCACACCAGGGCTGACGAGACGGCTGATTGCGGGCTGCCGTCCCGCGGTGGATGAGCAGCCAGCAGAAGTGCCTGGTACAAAGGCATAAAGTGTCAGGGCACGACTTCAGTCTGACCGTAAGTACATAAAACCAAGGGGGTTTCATCCCCCGCGGGACGCTTTCAACTCCGATTGTCCTTCGACATAAGCCTTCCGCAGCCATCGAAGCCCGCACATTTCAAGGCCGGGATTGCCGTCGATCAGGCAGTATGAAAAAGCAAAGCGCCCACCCTGTCTGCTGCCAGGATGGGCGCTCTGCTTTGCGGCCGGGTCAGAAGGTGAAACGGGTGCCGAACTGGAACTGGCGCGGCGAGTTGATGGTGGAGGTGATGGTGCCAAAAGAATCGGCCACCGAGGGCTGGGTGAGCACGGCGGTGATACTGGGCACGCCGGGCATGCCAAGCTGGGCGCGGTTGGCGATGTTGTAGGCAGAGGCCTCGAAGCGCAGCTCGCGCTCGCCGCCAAGCGAGAAGTGCTTGTAGAGGGAGAGGTCGACGTCCTGCGCGCCCATGGTGCGAACGCGATCGAGGTAGGCTGGCGCCGTGCCGGCGACAAACTGCGAGGCGGGCAGGGCAAAGCAGGAGTAGCCGAACCAGTGGGCGGCGCTGTGTGCGGCGCCGGAGCCTGGGTTGCAGGTGAGGTTGGGGCGCTGGTTGAAGTAGGAGACGCCGGCGCCGACCGAGGGCGAGGCAATAGGCACGCCGGTGGAGAGGTAGAGGATGACATTGGCTGTCCAGCCGCCCACAAGCAGATCGGCGGCGCGGTTGAGGTTGACGGCGCGGCCCTTGCCGATGGGCAGATCGTAGGAGGCCTGGCCGGTGAACTGGTACTTGACGTCCTGCGGGCTGATGGAATGCTCCAGCTTGAGGTTGCGCCAGTCTTGCGCCGAGCCGCTGTGGGTGCCGACAAAGCCCAGCGGCGGGTTGCCGTCGTCGGTCATCAGCTTGGCCCAGGTGAAGGAGGCGAGCATGGTGAAGTGCTGGGTGAGCCGTTTCTGCACCTTGGCCTGCAGGGAGCTGTACTCGGAGTCGCCGCCGCCGTAACCGTGGACGTTGACGCCATTGCCGTCGCCGTAGTTACCGTTGCCGAACTGCGGGAAGGGCTCGAGCGAGACAAACAGCGGGACGGTGGCGGAGCCGTAGTTGGCGTTGGTCGGCGGCAGGATGGCCTGCCACTGGTTGGGGGCGGTCGCGGTCAGCAGCGAGGCCTGGTACTTGCCGATGGTGGGCAGGTCGAGGGTGTTGAGGTCGACCGTGCCCATGGGCAGAAAGAGGCCGCGGCTGCCCACGTAGCCGACGCTGAGGACGACCTGGTGCGGCAGCTCGTATTCCAGGCCGAAGTTGAAGTTGTAAGTGGCCGGGGTGCGCTGCGAGTGAAGGACGGTATTGAGCGAGGTGCCCAGGTTGTTGGCCAGGCCGGAGGGCGACTTGAGCGGCTCGACCACGCCGTTGGGGAAGGGGTTGCTGAGCGAGTAGATACCGGTGAATGAGGCGGCGGGGCTGCCGCCGGGTGCGCCCTGGCAGGTGGCGGTGCCGTTGTAGACGGTGTTGCCGTCGGCGTTATAGCAGGTGGCGTTCCACTGCGAATCGGCCTGGAAGCCGTCGGAGTCCTGGCCGGTGCCGGCGACCATGTGGGTGCTGGGTCCGAAGTAGATGCCGCCGCCGCCGCGGACAACCATGCGGGGAACGGGCTGCCAGGAGAAGCCGAGCCGGGGTCCGAAGTCCTTGAGTTTGGTCTCGAAGGGCGAGCGGCTGCCGCTGGAGGCGAAGATCTCTGCGCCCGTGTACGGGACGCCGGAGGCGCTTGCGGCGGTGGTGGGGTTGAAGTACTCGAGGCGGTTGTGGCGCTCGGTGCGTCCACCGAAGATATCCCAGCGCAGGCCGGCGGTAAGGGTGAAGGCCGCGTTGGGACGCCAGGTGTCTTCGACGAAGGCGGCGTAGTAGGGGCTGGCCTCGGCGGCGAAGAGATCCTTGGTGAAGTTGGGATAGCCGTTCGACTCGGTGCCGGGGGCGGTGCCCATGCCCACGAGCAGCGAGGCGAAGTCCGAGCCGCCGCCGCCGTTGGCCGTGGATTGGTCAGTGGCGGTGACGTCGAAGGCGTACGAGCCGGCGGCCGCGGGGGGCTGGCCGACGTTGAGGAAGCGCTTCATGTACTCGAAGCCGGTGGAGAGCTCGTGCTTACCCCAAGTGCGGGTGACGGCGGCGCTGGCATCGGAGTTCTCGCTGGCGTAAATGAAGGTGTTGTAGTCGGCCGTGCCGCCCACGCCGCCGCCCACGTCGTTAAAGATCACGAAAGGCAACGGCTTGTAGATCTCTTCGGAGGCCAGCGACGCCGGGAAGCCGAGAGTGGTGATGTCGAAGCCGACCTGGCGCGGGTCGCCGCCCTGGCTCTCGTAGTGGCGCGTGAAGGAGTAGCGCAACTGCAGCACGGTGGAGGAGTTGAGCGTGATGTCGTCGGCCAGCAGGAGGTTGCGGCCGTTGGTCACGTTCTGCGCGTAGTTCAGGTCCCACATGCTGTGGAAGGCGTTGAAGGTTGAGGTGAAGAGGCGATCGAACGAGAAGCGGGAGAACAGGTGCTGCCGCTCGCTCTTGTTCCAGTCCACGCGGATGTCGAAGCGCTTGGCATTGGTGGGGTCGAGGCCGGGGAGATAGAGATTGTTGACGGTTCCGTCGGGGGAGCTGTCGCAGGAGGCGCCGACGTTGCACTTGGGCATCTCGGAGAGGAACTTCAGGCCGACGGGGCTGGGGCTGGCGATCTTGTTGCCGGCAAAGGGCTGGCGCATGCCCGCGTTCGGTCCGGAGAGGAAGTCGGGCTGCGTGGGATCGTAAATGGTGAAGTTGTCGGCGGAGAAGTCGCCGGTGCGTTCGGCCGAGGTGGGAACGGTGAAGATGTTGGAGCCGTCGAACTGCTGCTGCTGCGTGCCCTCGTAATCGCCGAAGAAGAAGAGCTTCTTGTGCAGGATGGGGCCGCCGAAGGAGCCGCCTTCCTGGTAGCGGTGGAAGGAGGGCGGGGTGTTCTTCTGGCCTGCGCCCACCTGGCTCTGCTTGTTGAAGTACTCGTTGGCGGCCAGGATGTCGGGGCGAAAGACGCCGAAGGCGTCGCCGTGAAAGCGGTCGCCGCCTGACTTGGAGACAAGGCTGATGACGCCGGCGCCGCCGCTCTGATAGGAGGCGGGCGTGTTCTGAGTCTCGACGCGCGTCTCCTGGACGGCGTCTTCGGGGATGTCGAGCGCGGGAATGACCGCGCCGGCGTTGTTCTCCGCGATGCCCAGCGGGCTGCCGTCGATCATGTAGTAGACCGAGCCGACGATGGCGCCGTTGATGGTGTAAGAGGAGACGTCGACCCCGGGACGGCCGCTGGAGATGTTCTCGATGGCAAAGGAGCTGGAAGAGTTGGGAGCGCCGTTGGCCGGGGTAACGCCGGCCGAGAGCTGCACCAGATCGAAGACATTGCGGGTGAGCAGCGGGACGCGGTCGATGGTCTCCGAGGAGATGAGCTGGCCGACGGTGGAGTTGCTGGGCTCGACGAGATCGGTGGCGCCGGCGACGGTGACCTGCTCGGAGACGCTGCCGACACGGAGCGCGAAGTTGACGATCGTAACCTGGTCGACCGAGACCTGGACGTTTTCATGGACGACGGTCTCGAAGCCTTTCATGACGGCCGTAACCCGGTAGGTGCCGGGATTCAGGGAGATGAAGCTGTAGAGGCCGGCGCCGGTGGTCACGGTGGACTGGGCGACGCCGGTGGAGCGGTTGAGCGCGGTGACTTTGGCGCCGGGGACGATGGCGCCGGTGGGGTCGGCAACCAGGCCGTTGATGCCTCCGCGGCCGGCCTGGGCCAGGGCGCCCGGAGCCAGGAGAAGAACCACTGCGGCCAGCATCGAACTGGACAGCAAGGACTTGAAGTGGATTTGCTTCATCGTAGCCTCACTCACAAATTTCTTGACATTCAAACGTTTCAATAATAGAAAGCAAATCTAGGGGCAAATCGCTCGGCTGTCAAGCGGAAAATCGGCAGTGTCACGATTTCGGACAGTGCGGGCGGTCCGTAGCGGTGTGGTAAAACTGGCTCCGGGCCAGAGAGAAGGCGGCATGGGACAGCGAAAATCCGGTCACGTGACCCTGCTCGACGTGGCGCGCGCCTGCGGTTACTCGGTCTCGACGGTCTCGATCGTACTCAGCGAGGCGCCTCTCTCGCGCAACGTGGCGGAGACGACGCGGCAGCAGATCCGCGCCATGGCCAGCCAACTCGGTTATCATCCCGACGCCTCCGCGCGCAGCCTGCGCCGGCGCCGTTCGCAGACCATCGGCGTTCTGGCCTACGACCTGACCGACCCCTTCTGCACGCCGGTGGTGCGCGGCATCGAGGAAGGGCTGAGCCCGGCCGGCTATCTTCCGCTGCTGATGGACGCGCAGACCCACCGGCAGCTCTTCGACGATTACCTGAAGATGATCCTGGAGCGCCGCGCCGAGGGGGTGGTGGTGATTGCCAGCTGGGTCTTCGAGGAGGCCAACCTCCTGGCCGACATCGAGAAGAATCACGTGCCCATCGTGATCGTGGGCCGCGACCTGAGCGCGCGCCACATCCGCTCGGTGTTGGTGGACAACGAAGCCGGCGGCGCACTGGCGCTGGGCCATCTGCACTCGCTGGGGCACCGGCGCATCGCGGTCATCCGCGGGCCGGAAGAGATGTTCGATTCGGCGCCGCGCTGGGCCGGAGTGCGCCATGCGGCGGAAGAAGCAGGCATCGAGCTCGATCCGCGGCTGGTCTTCGAGCTGCCGAGCATGGTGGACCCCATGTCGGGCTTCGAGGGCGGGCTGCGCTCCGCAAAACAGATGCTGGCCTCGGGGCGGAAGTTCACCGCGGTGCTGGCCTTCGACGACCTGACCGCGCTGGGTGTGGTGCGCGGACTGAGCGAGGCCGGCCTGCGCGTGCCCGAGGACTGCTCGGTGGTGGGCTTCGACGATGTGCTGCCCGCGGCGGTGGCCACGCCGGCCATCAGCACCATCCGCCAGCCGCTCCGGGAGATGGGACTGCAGGCGGCGCGCTGGATGGTGGAAGAAGTCGGCGCAGGCGAGAAGGCGCGCAAGGGGGGCTCGGGGATCTACATGGGCACGCCGGAGCTGGTGGCGCGCAGCTCGTCCGCTCCGCCGCCGGGCGCCGCGAAGAAGCGGAAACGGGAGCCGGCCGGCCCTTGACAGCCGGAGCTCGCGCAGCGGAGAGTGTCTCCGGTTTCGACGTTTGAATTCAACTCAGCGGGCCGGCCCGGCGGTTTGAAACGAAGACCGGTACGGGATGGCGCGAAGGCGCGGAGAGGAAGTGCAGGCCATGATGGTTCGAAAGGTATTGCCCGGCGTTGTGGTGACGATTCTGCTGGCGCAGGGACTCGGCGCGGCGCCCTTGCGGCTCGAGGAAAACTGGCGGCTGCAGTCGGCCTGCAAGCTGAACGCGGACGGCGCGGCCATCTCCGCGGCGGGCTTCGCGACCGAGGGCTGGCTGAAGACCACTGTGCCCGCCACCGTGCTGGCGGCCCAGGCCGCGGCGGGCGTGGTTCCGGACCCCTACTACGGCGCGAACCTGCGGCAGATTCCCGGCACCGGCTATCCGGCCGGGCACAACTTCGCGAACCTGCCCATGCCGCAGGACAGCCCTTACCGCTGCGGCTGGTGGTATCGCACGCAATTCGCGGCGCCCGCGGCCGGCGCGCGCGAGGAGCGTTTCTGGCTGCACTTCGGCGGCATCAACTACCGCGCCCAGATCTGGCTCAACGGCCACAAGATTGCCGACGAGTCGACGGTGGCCGGCGCTTACCGCATCTACGACTTCGACGTGACCGGCGTGCTGAAGCCGGGCGCGGAAAATGTGCTCGCCGTCGAGACCTTCGCCCCCACCGAAAAGGACCTGGGCATCAACTGGGTGGATTGGAATCCCTGCCCGCCGGACAAGGACATGGGGTTGTGGGGCGGGGTGGAGCTGACGACGACAGGCCCGGTGACGGTGCGCGCGCCGATGGCCGCCACGCACTTCACTGACTCGACGCTGCACACGGCCGAGCTGACGGTTTATGCCGAACTGCACAACGCCGCCGACCACGCGGTGAAGGGCGTGGTGACGGGCACGGCGGCCGGGGCGCGCTTCGAGCGCACGGTGGAGCTGGCCGCGCACGAGGACCGCACCGTCGTCTTTACGCCCGCCGATGCGCCCTCGCTGCGAATCGAAGATGCAAAGGTCTGGTGGCCCTATGCGATGGGCGAGCCCAGGCTGGAGCGGCTGACGGTGAGCTTCGCGATGGACGGCCGCGCCAGCGACGAGCGGAGCGTGCGCTTCGGCGTACGCGAGATTACCTCGGAGCTGACGGCGAACGGCAGCCGCCTCTTCCGCGTAAACGGCCGGCCGCTGCTGGTCCGCGGCGCGGGCTGGTCGCAGGATATGCTGCTGCGCACCAGTGAGAAGCGGCTGCGCGACGAGCTGCGCCTGGTGCGCGCGATGAATCTGAACACGATTCGCCTGGAAGGCAAGCTCGAGACCGAGGAGTTCTTCCATCTGGCCGACGAGCAGGGCATCCTGGTAATGGCCGGCTGGTGCTGCTGCGACCACTGGGAGCACTGGAAAGACTGGACGGCGGAGGACCTGACGATCGCCACGGCCTCGCTGCGCGCGCAACTGCTGCGCCTGCGCACCCACCCGAGCCTGCTGGTGTGGCTGAACGGAAGTGACAACGCGCCGCCGCCAGACGTGGAGCGCGCCTATCTTGCAGTGGAATCCGAGACGCACTGGCCCAACCCGGTGCTCTCGGCGGCCTCAACTGCCGACACGCCGGGCGGCGGAGCGAATGGCGTGAAGATGACCGGGCCTTACGATTACGTGGCGCCGAGCTACTGGTACGTGGACAAGCAGAATGGCGGCGCGTGGGGCTTCAACACGGAGACGAGCCCTGGGCCGGCGATTCCGGCGCGCGCCAGCCGGCAGAAGTTCCTGCCCGACGCCGATGCCTGGCCGCCGACGGCGACCTGGAGCCTGCACTTCGGCGGCGGCGAGTTCGCCAACCTGAAGGTCTTCGACCAGGCGATGGAGGCGATCTATGCCAAGCCGCGCTCGGCGGCCGAGTACGAGCGCATGGCGCAGACCATGGCCTACGACTCGGAGCGCGCCATGTTCGAGGCCTACGCGCGGAACAAGTACAACTCCACCGGCGTCATCCAGTGGATGCTGAACAACGCATGGCCGGCGATGATCTGGCACCTCTACGACTACTACCTGGACGCCGGCGCCGGTTACTACGCGACGAAGAAGGCCTGCGAACCGCTGCACATCCAGTACTCCTACGACGACCACTCCGTCGCGGTGGTCAACGGCAGGCAGGAGCGCGCGAGCGGACTGAAGGCCAGCGTGCAGGTGCGCGGGCTGGGCTGGAACGAACTCTACAGCGCCGAGGCCGCGGTGGACGCCGGACCCGACAGCGTCCAGCGCGTCTTCACCATTCCCGAGACGCTCTTTGCCGGAGCCGAGCGCATCTTCTTCATCGACCTCGAAATGCGCGATGCCTCAGGGCGCACGGTGAGCCGGAACTTCTACTGGGTTCCGGGTACGCTGACCACCTTCGACTGGAACCGCACCGACTACACGCACACGCCGGCCGGCCGGCACGAAGATCTGACTGCGCTGACGCAACTGCCCGCGGCCTCGGTGACGGCGAAGGCGGAGATCACCGCGACGGCGCACGGCCGCGAAGTGCGCCTGCATCTTGAGAACTCAAAGGCGGCGCTCGCGTTTCAGCTCCACGCCGCGGTGCGCACGGCCGATGGCGGACTGGTGGCGCCGGTCTTCTGGGAGGATAACTGGATCGAGCTGGCGCCGGGCGAGGCTCGCACGCTCACCGCCGAGTTGCCCGAGGATGCTCCGCAGGCGCTGGTGGTGGAGATCGAAGGCTGGAATGTGGCGGCGGCGAAGGTGACGCCGGCGAACGCCGCGAGCGCGCATTGAATCGGACCAAAGAAGATCAAGGACGGATATGGCAGACGCAGCAGAGACCGGGCAGCCCAGGGCAGCCAGCCTGCATCGCACGCTGGGGTTGTGGAACCTGATCTTCATCGGCCTGGTGATTATCCAACCGACCGCGCCGATGGGCATTTACGGCGTGATCAGCAACAAGGCCCACGGACACGTGGTGACCACCATCCTCATCGCCATGGTGGCCATGCTCTTCACGGCCATCAGCTATGGGCGCATGGCGCGCGTCTACCCCAGCGCCGGCTCGGCGTACACCTACGTGGGCCAGGAGATGCACTCGGCGATGGGCTACGTCGTCGGCTGGGGCATGGTGATGGATTACCTGATCAACCCGCTGATCTGCACGGCGTTTTGCGCGCAGGCGGCGATGAACATCCTGCCCGGCCTCTCGTTCTATGTTTGGATCGTCTTCTTTGCGGCTTTCTTCACCTGGGCCAACCTGCGCGGCATCCGCACCTCGGCGCGGATGAACGAGGTGCTCTGCGCGGGAATGCTGGTGGTGGTGGTGCTGTTTCTGGCCAGCGTGGTGCGGGCGGTGTGGGCCGTGCACCACGACCCAGGGTTCTTCACACATCCCTTCTACGAGCCGGCGAACTTCGCCGCTTCCAGCCTCTTCGCCGGAACCTCGGTGGCCGTGCTGACCTATATCGGCTTCGACGCGGTCTCGACCTTCTCGGAAGAGGTGGAGAATCCGCGGCGCAACATCATGCTGGCCACGGTGCTGGTTTGCCTGATCACCGGCGTGCTCTCCGGGCTCGAAGTCTACGCGGCGCAACTGGTCTGGGGCTCGCAGCCCTTCGCCAGCGACGATGTGGTCTCGGCCTTTGCGATGGTGGCGCGGCGGGCCGGCGGGGCCATTCTCTTCCAGGTGGTCAACTTCACGCTGCTGGTGGCCAACATGGGCTCGGGGATGGGCGCGCAACTGGCCGCCGGGCGGCTGCTCTACGGGATGGGCCGCGGCAATGCTCTGCCGCGCGGCTTCTTTGGCGCCATCGATCCGAAGCGGAGGATTCCTCGCAACAATATTCTGGCCGTGGGCGGCTTTGCGCTGGCCGGCGCGGCGGCGCTTCAATTCTTCGCCGACCGGCTGGGCGGGGGCGCGTACGAGATCGGCGCGGAGTGCCTGAACTTCGGCGCCTTCGTGGCCTTCATGGGCGTCAACGCGGCGGCCTTCGTGCATCACTGGCGGCAGCCGCGGCGCACGGTCAGCGGCCTGCTCGTGCCGGCGCTGGGATTCCTCATCTGCGGCTTTATCTGGGCGCACCTGAGCACTCCGGCAAAGGTGCTGGGCGCGGTGTGGATGACGCTGGGCATCGCCTACGGCGCGGTGCGGACGCGGGGCTTCCGGAGCGAACTGGTGACCTTCGAGGTGCCGTCGGACCTGGAGTAGGGCATTCGCGCCGCATGGCGGGGACGGAGCGCCCCGGCCCAGGTTGCGTCAGGGCTTGGGCGGCGCGACCGCTTCGGGCACCAGAGGGGCGGCGCCGTTCAGGTAGCCGGGGTCCATCTGGGCGATGTCGGCGCGGTAGATGACCGTGGTGGCCGTCGGGAAGGTAGCGGGGATCTTCTGCGTCACCTTGCCGGTTGCCGCCCACTCCGTGCCGCGCTGGAAGGTGGTGAGGAAGCCGACGCAACTGAGCGCCGCCACGTCGTGGCCCAGCGTGGTATGGAAGACGCGGCCCTTGCCGTAGGCGATGACCATCAGCATGGGCTCTTCGCGGCCGGTGCCGCTATTCTTCGCGTCGGAGTGGGCGGTGGCCAGCACGGTCATCCGCTCGCCGGGGCCGCGGAGGGCGGCGTAGAGCTCGTCGCTCGCGTGCATCCAGACGGGCGGCAGGCCGCGGACGATGGGATGCTCGGGCGTGCGGAGGGTGATCTGGAAGGGGAAACGCGCGCCGTGCTGGCCGCCCGAACCGGGAGCGGTGTCGGCCACCATTTTGCCGTCCTGCCAGTACCAGTGTGGCCCGGACTGCTGGTTGCGGTTGCGCCAGCCGCCGATGCCGATCATGCGATTGAACTCGGGCCACTGGGGGAAGGCGTTGTCGGCGCCGTGGACGATGACCAGGCCGCCGCCGCCGCTGACATAAGCCTCGAGGCGGGCGCGCAGGGGCTGGGGCCAGTCGGGGCCGTCGTAGTTGAGGACGACGGCGCGGTAGCGCTCGAAGGCGGGGTCAAAGCCGGTGAAGTCACCATCCGAGGGCGGCGCGGTGACGACGGTGACGGCGAAGAGGCCGGTCTCTTCCAGCTCCTTCTTCAGCACCGGCGTGGTCAGCCTCCAATTGTGATACGGGCCGCCGCTCTGGCCGTCGAGAAGAAGGATGGGCAGGGGCGCGGCCGAGAGCGCGGCCGGGGCAACGAGCAGAGCGAGGGCGGCAAGGCGGCGCAAAGAGAGCGGCATGGAAGGCCTCCGTCACAGGGCCGCGGAAACGGGCGCCGTAGCCCAACCACTGGACGATAGCAGAACCCGGCCCAGGGGCGAACGGGCAGAATGGCGAAGGCGCGGCGGGAGACCTTTAATTCCGGGGGATGGTAACCAGTGATGGTTACTTATATGTTAGTGTAATTGACACTTTCTGGTGATGTCGCCTACAACTTTTGAGCTACACTAGCTGAGCCACTTCGCCGCGGGGCAGGCGGTAATGGTGTCGCGCGCGGGAGAAAGCCGTTCATTTTCAGGGCAGGCGCCTGCTTACCTCTTTTCTTTCAATAGTTTCTGCCCTTCGCACTGCTGGCCGCCGTTCGGCATCCCGGATTCTTACCGGCATTTTGTCTTTCGATAGCAAGAAGGTCTCCACCGAGGTGCCATCGATGTATCGTCTCTCGATTTGCCATTCGACCCGGAGTTCAGTTGGTTCCGGAGTGCAGCGGGCGGCAAAGCGCCTGCTCCTGCTCGCCGGGCTGTTTATCGCGACCGGCTCGCTCCTCTGCGCGACAGCCACAGCGCAGAGCGTGGTCTTCAGCGGGGCTGAAAGCACGGTGCCGGTTGCCGGTACGCTCCAGCCCCATCCGGTGGGCATGGCCGTGGATGCGGCGGGGAATGTCTACGTTGCCGACTTCGCGAACAACCAGGTGGTGCGCGAGAGCCCCGCGGGCGGTGTATACACGCAGACCGTGGTGGTCAGCGGGCTGGGCAGCCCGCGCGGGATCGCGGTGGATTCGGCGGGGAATGTATACGTAGCCGACTACGGCGGCCGCCAAGTCTATCAGGTTCCGGTGGCCGGCGCCGGGTATGGCGCCCCGGTTCCCCTGCTGCCTGCGTCCACGTACTGGCCGGTCGGCGTTGCGGTGGATCCAACTGGCAATGTCTACTTCACGAACTGGACGCTGGATCCGAATGTGCGTGAGCTCCAGTGGACCGGTTCTGGCTTCTCCGCGCCGGTTACGCTTCCCATTACCGGGATGGTCCAGCCCTACGGCATCACTACGGATGCGCTGGGCAATCTCTTCGTGGCCGACTACAGCGGCTACTCGGTGGTGGAACTGCCATGGACGGGCTCGGGCTGGGGCACGCAGTCGACGCTTCCCTTCACCGGCCTCAGCGGTCCGGTCGGCGTAACGGTCGACTCGAGCGAGAACGTCTACGTCGCCGATACGAACAACAATCGCATTGCGGAGCTTGAGTGGAGCGGCGGTTCCTGGGGCTCGCAGACCGCGGTTTTCTCCAGCACGCTCTCCCAGCCTCAGTCAGCCGCGGTCGATCTGAACGGCAATGTCTTCATCGCGGACTTTGGCAATTACCGCGTTCTGGAGGAGTCTCCGCAGGGCGGCAACTTCGGGTCGATCGAAGCGGGCAGCACCAGCGCGGGCAGCACGATTCATAACCATCGCGCGCTGCCATCGAAGGCGAAACCGAGCGCCACGGCGGTGGGTCTTTCGAGCGCGGGGGTTCGGCTCTTCTTCGGTTTCACAGGCCCGGCGACCGTCGGCGGTGTCCAGGTACTGACGCAGGGCACCCCAGGGCTGGACTTCAGCAATGCCGGCACAGGAACCTGCGCGGCCACAAGCTACACGGCCGGCATGAGCTGCTACGTGGACGTGGCCTTTACGCCGCAGTTCACGGGGCCCAGAGATGGCGCGGTGGTGCTGGTGGACGGCTCCGGCAACCCGCTGGCCACCGGCTTTGTCTTTGGCAACGGCCTGGGACCGCAGGTCAACTTCGAGATCTACGTCCCCACGCTGACGCCAATCCCCGATCTGCCCTCGGCGGAATCGGCGATCGGCATAGGCATCTCTTATCCGCTCGGCGTCGCGGCCGACGGCCAGGGCAATGTCTATATCTCCGACAGCACCAACGCCCGCGTCCTCAAGGAGACCTTCAGCGGCGGAAACTACACCCAGACCGTGGTGGCGGACAACGCGCACAACGGCATCAACGATTCCGGCGGATTGGCCGTGGACGGGGCGGGCAACGTCTACATTGCGGATTCGTCGGCGGGCGTAGTCGACAAGATGACGCCGGGCCCGGGCGGATATACGCAGACGCATGTCGACGCGAGCCAGACCCAGCAGCCCTGGGCGGTGGCGGTGGATGGGTACGGCAACGTCTACATCGCCGACGCCGGGCGCAATCTGGTGTTCAAGGAGACGCCCACCCCCACCGGTTACGTGAGACGGGCCATTGGCAGCGGCTTCCACCAGCCGATGGGCATCGCCGTCGACCCGAGTGGCAACGTCTTTGTGGACGACACCGGGAATAACCGGATCGTCGAGGAGACTCCCGTGGCGGGCGGCTATGCGCAGTCGGTTCTTCCGTTCCCGCCGAGCGGCGGGGGCATCGGACCCAGCGGCCTGCCCGGACCGCGAGGCCTTGCGGCCGACGGCAGGGGCGCGCTGTACATTGCCGACACGACGGACAACTCGATTGTGAAGGCCTGGAACCCAGGGTCCGGCTGGGTAACGAGCCAGGTGCCCACCGGTTCGGCGCTCTATGCGCCGGCGGGCGTGGCCGTCGACAGCGCCGGCAATGTCTACATCGCCGACGCCTTCCATACGCGCGTGGTGAAGGAGGACTTCGCCGATCCGCCGAGCCTGAGCTTTGCCGACACGCCCTGGGGCTCGAAGAGTTCCGACAGCCCGCAGTACGTTGTGGTGGAGAACATCGGCAGCGACCCGCTGAATCTGCCAGCGCCGGCCAGCGGGACCAATCCGTCGATTTCGACCAACTTCACCTTCGATCCCAGCGTGGCCGGCGCCTGCCCGGTGGTGGCTGCTGGGGCGTCTTCGCCTGGCCAGGTACCTGCCGGCGGCTTCTGCATGCTCTCCATCAGCTTTGCGCCGCTGAGCGTGGGGCAGAAGAGCGGCGCGCTGACGCTGACCGACAACAACCTGAACGCGGCGGCTCCCGGATGGACCTCGCAGAGCATCCGGCTCAGCGGAAGGGCGCTCAGGCAGAACCCGGTGATCAGCTGGCCGGCGCCGGCGCCGATCAACTTCGGAACGCCGCTGACAAAGACCCAACTGGACGCCACGGCGAACGTGCCGGGGAGTTTCACCTATACGCCCGGCCTGAAGACGACGCTGGGTGCGGGCATGCACACGCTCTCGGTCCTCTTCACGCCCAACGACATCGTCAACTACGCCCCGGTGACCGCCACCGTGCAGATCACGGTCTTGGCCGCTCCGGTGACGATGAGCGTTTCCTGCTGGAATCCGTGGTTCAACTACGGCGCCGACTACCAGTGCCTGGTCTACCTCAGCTCGAACCGCGGCGCGCCGACCGGGAATATCACCTACCAGTTCGACGGCGGGACGGCGGTAAGCGTGCCGCTGAACAGTGGCGAGGCGCACTTTGTGCTGAACAAGCCGCCGGTGGGCAGTCACACGGTCTATATTGCCTACCCGGCGCAGGCCAACTACGGCGCGGCGGCGGGGCAGACCGAGTCGTTCACGGTGGCCCTGGCGCCGGTGAACGTGCTGCTGACGCCATCGAGCTGGACGGTTAAGGCGGGTTCGCCACTGACGCTGACCGCGGCGGTCAGCTCCTGGAGCGCTGGTCCGCCGAACGCGACCGGCACGGTGGCCTTCTACGACGGCGGGGTACTGGTAGCCACGGTTCCGGTGAATGCTGGCGGCCAGGCATCCTGGACCTCGAGCACGCTGGCCGTGGGCACCCACAACTTCAGCGCCATCTACTCGGGCGGCGCCAACTACGCCACGGGAACCGGCTACGCCTCCGTGAAGGTCTACCAGGCCGGGCAGACGATCACCTTTGTCGGCTTGCCGCCCACGGCCACGTACACGGCCGGCCTGAGCTATCCACTGGTCGCCACGGCCTCCTCGGGCCTGCCGGTAAGCTTCAGCGTCACCGGACCGGCGTCGATCAGCGGGAGCACTCTGCTGATCAGCGCCGCGGGCACGGTGACGGTAACGGCCTCGCAGGCAGGCAACAGCAACTTCCGCGCGGCGACGCCGGTGACCCAGACCATCGTGGTCTCAAAGGCCGCGACCACATTGAGCCTGACCGCGGCGACGAACTCGCCGTCTGTGGGCGTTCCCGACTTGCTGACCGCTACGGTGAGCGGACCGGGAGGCCCGACCGGCCTGGTGGTCTTCTCCACAGGCACCACCACGCTCTGCACTGTCCCGCTAAGCCCGGGCGGTGTGGCCACCTGCAGCTTTACGCCGGCGACGAGCGGCGGGGTGACGGTGAAGGCCGTCTACACGGGCGACGCCGGCAACGCGGGCAGCTTTGCCAAGCTCTCGCTCAACGTGACCGGCGCCTACGACGCCCAGGTGACGCTGCATGTGGACAGCGCCTCGCTGAACTACCCGCAATCGACGAACACCAAGACCTGCGTGGCCTCGACCAGCAAGAAGACGGTGGCCACCGGCACGGTGAGCATCTACGACGGCGCCAACTGGCTGCAGACACTCACGCTGGGCGGCGACGGCTGCGCGTACTGGTACATCGCGCCGGCGCTGGCGGCGGGGACGCATCCGCTGACCGCGCAGTACTTCGGCGACAAGAACAACCCGCCGGGCACCTCGACCGTAGTCACGGTCACCGTGGCCCCGGTGCAGGTGAACCTGAGCATCTCCTGCTGGAACGGCAGCTTCCCCTACGGCGGGAACTATAGCTGCACGGTGAGCGCCAACTCGAATGCAGGGCCCGCGCCGGGAAACCTGACTTACTCGCTGGATGGCGGCGGGCCGGTCAGCTTGCCGCTGAACGCGGGCAATGCGCAGTTCAGCATTGTCAAGCCGGCGGCGGGCAACCACCAACTGGCGATCGCCTACCCGGCGCAGGGCAGCTACTCCGCCGCCGGCCCGCAGACGGAGTGGTTCACGGTGACGCCGGCGCACGTCACCTTGCAGATGTGGGCCTCGGTTTCGACGGCCAAGCAGGGAACCGGCGTCAGCTTCACGGCGCAGGCCAACTCCGGTTCGGCCGGCGCGCCCACGGTGGGCACGGTGGCCTTTTACGACAACGGCACGCTGCTGGCCACCGTACCGGTCAACGGCGTCGGGCAAGCGATCACCTGGACCTCGAGTCTGGGCCTGGGCACGCACTCGATCACAGCGGTCTATAACGGCAACCCGAACTTCGGCACTGCAACGGCGTACACTTCGGTGACCATCACCAAGTAGACGGCGCTCGCGGCGCGTGCGGGAAAACAAAGGACCCGGCGGAGCTTCCGCCGGGTCCTTTGCTTTCTATGGCAGCAGAAAGGCCACGGTTTGCCCGTGGCCTGGGTCTGCGAATTGAGTGGACTACTCGGCGGCGATGGGCTCGACCGACGCAAAGCGGCCGCGGTTGCCGCGGTCAGTGAACTTGACCCGGCCGGTGACCTTGGCGAAGAGCGTGTCGTCGGAGCCGATGCCCACGTTGGGGCCGGGCTTGATGCGGGAGCCACGCTGGCGGGCAATGATGGAGCCGCCGGTGACCAGTTCGCCGGCAAAGGCCTTCACGCCCAGCCGCTGTGCATTGGAATCGCGTCCGTTTGTGGAGCTGCCTCCACCCTTCTTATGTGCCATGGCTCAATCCCCTTCCTCGTCTCGCGCGCTTACTTGGCGGCGGTGTAGGTCACGCCGTCGGCCTCGATGGCCTGGATGCGCACCTCGGTAAAATTCTGCCGGTGTCCCTGCAGCTTCTTGTACTGCTTCTTCCGCTTGAGGTGGAAGACCAGGATCTTGTCGCCGCGGCCCTCGCCGAGGATCTCTGCGGTGACCTTGGCCGAAGACGGCTTGGCCAGCGTGCCGGGCTCGCCCGAGACGGCCAGCACGTCGCTGAACTCGATGGTCTGGTTCTCCGACTCTACGGATTCAATCTTGACTACGTCGCCAGGAGCGACCCGATACTGCTTGCCACCGGTGCGAATCACCGCGTACATAAACCCTCCGGCGCATCCCATCGTAGCGGCGGGCGCGCGTAGATCGAAATAGCTCGGGCGGAAACTTCCGCACCGCGGTACGCTCAAGCCAGGCAACTTCCGGGCGAACGCAGAACTCCACGGCGACAGGCAGGAATCGCCAAACTAGAGTAGTGTACCGGGTTTTGGCCCCCGGGGTCAACGTCACCCCCGCGGCGGGACGACGTAGAAGAGGATCGCCACGTAATGGAAGA
Organism: Occallatibacter sp.; assembly: GCA_049690595.1. Taxonomy (GTDB): domain Bacteria; phylum Acidobacteriota; class Terriglobia; order Terriglobales; family Acidobacteriaceae; genus Telmatobacter. The sequence continues at coordinate 21,316 of JBAVMZ010000197.1, forward strand.
CGCTGCCGGCCAGCACAAACACGTGCCAGACGGCGTGGAAGTAGCGGAGGCGGTCCATGGCGAAGAAGACGATGCCGAGAGTGTAGGCAAGGCCGCCGCCGGCGAGCCAGGCGATCCCATGCCAGTCCATCGCGTGAAAGAGCGGGCGCACGGCGACCACCACGAACCATCCCTGGAAGAGATAGACCAGCGCCGAGGCGACTTCGAAGCGGCCGATGGCAAAGCTCTTGAAGACGATGCCCGCCGCGGCCAACCCCCACTCGACGCCGAAGATCCACCAGCCGACCGGCCCGTGCAGGGTGACCAGGGTGAAGGGCGTGTAGGTGCCGGCGATGAGCAGGTAGATGGAGGCGTGGTCGAGGATCTGGAAGACGTGGCGCGCCGGGGTGCGGACCAGCGAGTGGTAGAGCGTGGAGCAGATGTAGACCAGAATGAGGGTGGCGGCGAAGATGGAGCAACTGGTGACGCACCAGGCCGAGCCGCGCGTGGAGACGGCGATAAGGTAGGCGGCGCCGGCGATGGCGGCAATGGCGCCCACGCCGTGGGTGATGGCGTTGGCCAGGATGTCGCCCAGCCGGTAGGTTTCCTCCATACCGGAATCATAGAGCGCCGGGGCCAATGCCTTCCGGTTTCCCGGTGCAGATCGTATTGCTTATTAAAGAATAAGGCGATATCTTTTAATAACGCCGTACGCTATGTAAGCGTACGTTCGTAGCCGGGGCGCCAGTGCAACGAACCAGCGGAGAATACGCCGTCACCACCACGGCCGGGGAAAGCGTCCGGGCCTTCATTCCGCGCCCTTTGCCGCCCGATCCGCCCCTGGCCCTGGACGCCCTCCTTCCCCTACTCGACCGGGCCAACCAGGCGCTCGGCCGGCTGGACGGCCTTTCCGCGGTTCTGCCCGATCCCGAGCTCTTCCTCTACCTCTATGTGCGCAAAGAGGCGGTTCTGTCCTCGCAGATCGAGGGCACCCAGTCCTCTCTCTCCGACCTGCTGCTCTTCGAAAACGAGGACGCCCCCGGCGTCCCGATGGACGATGTGCGCGAAGTTTCGCACTATGTGGCCGCCATGCAACACGGTCTGGAGCGGCTGCGCGCCGGCTTCCCGCTTTCGTTGCGGCTGATCCGCGAGATCCACGAAATTCTGCTGCGCGGCGGACGCGGCGCCGATCGCACGCCGGGGGAATTCCGCCGCTCGCAGAACTGGATCGGCGGCACGCGGTCCGGCAACGCCGTCTTTGTTCCGCCGCCGCCGGAACGGCTGATGGAGTGTCTCGACAGCTTTGAGAAGTTTCTTCACGACGAGAGCCAGCGGCTCCCGCTGCTGGTTCAACTCGGGCTGATCCATGTGCAGTTCGAAACCATCCACCCGTTCCTGGACGGCAACGGCAGGCTGGGCCGTCTGTTGATTACGCTTCTGCTTTGCGCCCGCGGCGCGCTCCGCGAGCCGCTGCTCTACCTGAGCCTCTACTTCAAAACCCATCGCTCGTACTACTACGACCTGCTCCAGCGGGTCCGGACGGAGGGCGTCTGGGAGGAGTGGCTTGCGTTCTTTCTGGAGGGTACCGAGGCGACCGCCAAACAGGCGTCCGAAACCGCGGTTGAGCTCATCCGGCTCTTTGAAGCCGATCGCAAACGCATTCAGGCGATCGGCCGGCCCGCGCTTTCGGCCCTGCGTGTTCACGAATTCATGCAAAAGAAGCCGCTGATCAACATTGCCCTCGCTGTACGGGCGCTCCACCTCTCGGCGCCTACGGTCAGCGGCGCGCTGGCGCGGCTCGAAGAACTGGAAATCGTGCGCGAAACGACAGGCAGGGAGCGGGACCGGATCTTCGCTTACAGCCGCTACCTCGACATCGTGAGCGCCGGAACCGAGCCGATCCGCAACGCGTAGGCGGATTCACTCAAACACATCGGTTTCCGCCGATTCCGGCCGGCATGGCGTTGGCCAGGATGTCGCCCACCGGTAGGTTTCCCGCATGGCAGCATGAAAACTTGCGCTCACGAGCGCCCCGGCAAACGCACCCGGAAGGATGGTGACTGCGCAGTCATGCGGCCATGCCTGCTACGCCCCGGCCTGATCGCAATGGCGCGGCCGCGACTGTTCGGAAACGGACACCCGGACCCGCCCGCGGACAGCCAGCCAGCGGCCGCCGAAGACCAGCGCCGCAATTATCTTCAAGCCAGTCAACGGCTTGTCTTGTGGGCATCTTTGGCAGACCATGTGCATAGACAGGGGCAGGTCTGTCGCGAAGCTGGCGAACCGTAAAACGGGAGGCGGGGATGGCGGGACTGATTCAGGATCTGCGGTTTTCACTCCGGCAACTGCGCAAGAATCTCTGGTTCACGCTGACGGCGACGGGGATGCTGGCGGTGGCCATCTGCGCCAACAGCACGGTCTTCAGTTGGATTGAAGGCACGATGCTGAATCCGGTTCCGGGCTCGCGGGACACCAGCGGCCTGGTGAGCATAATGCGCGGGCAATGGAGCGTTTCGCCGGTGCCGCCGCTTTCCTACGCCGACCTTCGCGATCTGCGGGAGCAGAATCACAGCTTTACCGGCATTCTGGCCTATCACCACGATTGGTTGACGGTGACCGGCGGCGGACAGCCGGAGCGGATCTACGTGGCCAACGTCACCTCCAACTTCTTCGATTTGCTGGAAGTGCGGCCGGCGCTGGGACGTTTCTTCCTGCCCGAGGAGGAGACCCAGGCGCGAACCGTGCCGTATGTGGTGATCAGCTACTCGGTGTGGAAGAACCGTTTCGGAGCCGACCCGTCGATCGTGGGCAAGCCGATGGAGATTGCGCGGCACCGGGTGACCGTGATCGGCGTGGCTCCCGAGGGATTCATCGGGGCCATGCCGGGGATTCGCGAGGATATTTGGGTGACGATGGATCCCATTGGAGGCAACGGGTACAACCTGACGCATCGCGATTCGGACTGGCTGAACGTGATCGGAAGACTGCGGCCGGGAGTGAGCCGGGAGGCGGCCAGGCAGGACCTGGATACGGTGATGCGCCGGATCGTGGCGGCGTATCCGGACCAGCACCTGGGGACAAACACGATTACGCTCGATCCCATGTGGCGCTCGCCCTTCGGGGCCAACGGCTACATGGCGGAAACGCTGCCGATCCTGTTGGCGATCGCCGGGGTGGTGTTGCTGCTGACCTGCGTGAACGTGGCCACGCTGACGCTGGTGCGGTTTGTCTCGCGGCGGCGCGAGATCGCAATCCGGCAGTCGCTGGGCGCAGGGCGCATGCGGATGATGCGGCAGATGGTGCTGGAGGGAGTGTTGGTCTCCGTCAGCGCGGGCGCGGTGGCGCTGCTGCTGACCTCGTGGACGGCGAAGAGCTTCGCGCTGCTCATCCCGGCCAACTCGAATCCGACGGTGCTGAACGGAACCCTGGACTGGAGCGTGGTGCTTGGCATCGTGGTGCTGGCATTGGTGGCGGGCGTGGCGTGCGGCGCGTTTCCGGCGTGGCGATCGTCGAAGGTGCCGGCGGCGGAGGTGTTGAAAGAGGAGTCGGCCAGCATCTCGGGCGGCGCGCACAACCGCCATCTTCTGAGCGGGCTGGTGGTGGCGCAGATCGCTCTCTCCCTGGCGCTGCTGGTCAGCTCGGCGCTGCTGATGCGCACGCTGCGCAATGTCTCCCAAGCGGACCCGGGATTCGAGCGGGATCGTATTCTGCTCACCTCCGTGGGCTTGAACATCGCCGGATATCCGGAGGGCGAAGCGGTGACGCTCCGGCACAAGATTCTGGATCGCGTCTCGGCATTGCCCGGCGTGACGGTGGCCTCGATCACCGACTGGGTTCCGATGAGCTTCACGCGGAAGTCCTCCGATGCGTATCCGGAAGGGTATGTGCCGCACCCGCACGAGTGGCTGGAGATCCAGAGGACGGACGTGACGGCGCGGTACTTCGAGACGCTGGGCATCCCGATCCTGGCAGGCCGCGACTTCAGCCGGGACGACAACGAAAACGCGCCGCGAGTAGCGATCGTCGACCAGACCGCCGCGAACAAGTATTGGCCGGGACAGGATGCGGTGGGCAAACGGCTCCACGTATGGGGCCAGTTCTACACGGTGATCGGCGTGGTGAAGAACACCAAGCACCAGCTCGTCAACGAACTGCCCGCGCCCATGCTCTACTTCAGCTACTTCCAGGTCTCGGAGCCCGAGCTGATGGTTCAGGTGAAGTCGAGAGGCAATCCGGAGGACATGGCGCCCGCGGTGGAGCGGACAATTCACGAGATCGACGGGCGGCTTCCGGTGTACGATGTGCGCTCGCTGCGGGAGACCACGGAGACGGCGGCCCTGTTCTGGATCATGGAGAGCACCTTTGCGGGGATTTTCGCGGTGATTGCGCTGGTGCTGGCCGCGACAGGCATTTACGGCGTGGTGGCATACCGGACGCAGATGCGCACGCACGAGATCGGCATCCGCGTGGCGCTGGGGGCCTCGCAGGGGGACGTTCTGCGGCTGGTGCTGCGGCAGGGGATGGGTCTGACGGCGCTGGGGCTGGCGGCGGGGCTGGCGCTCTCGCTGGGAATGTCGCGGCTGGTCGCCACGCAGCTCTACGGGGTGAGCGCAAACGACCCGCTTACGGTGGTTGTCATGCTGGCGTTGCTTGCGGTCATTTCGCTAGTGGCATGTTTCCTTCCTGCGCATCGGGCCATGCACGCAAGTCCTGTAACCGCAATGCGCGAACAGTAATCGACCTCTGTATCTCCTGCACGGCAGGCGCGGGAACCGCTTCTGGAGGCTCAGGGGACCGCCGTGCGGCGTGCGCCATTCCCTGCAAACGCACCCTCCCCGCGCACCCCCCTTTTGGTATTCTCGGCTCATGAGCGACTGCTGTCCCAAGTCCAAACCGGAACATGCCGGCAACCTCCGCGGACCGGTGCGCGCGCGCCGCGTGGACGAGTGCCGCGACCTCGACGAATTCTTCCTGAACTGCCTGCCGGCCTTTGGCGGGGCCTACCTGCGCCGGATCTACGCGATCCTGGATCAGGCCATCGGCCACGGCTGCCCCATCACGGTGGCCATCTCCGGGCCCGTCACCGTCAGCGCGCAGCACCGGACGTGGCTGATTCCGCTGCTCGAGACCGGCTGGGTGGCGTACCTGAGCACCACCGATGCCGTCTGCTATCACGACGGCCACCGCTCGCTGGCGCCCTACACGGTGGACCCGGTGCACGAGGTGTCGATTCACTCCAACGACGGCGCCCTCCGCGACCAGCGCATCATCCGCGTGACGGATATGGCCTTCGACGAGGAGATCCTCCTCGACCAGGACCGCTTCGTCTCCGCCTGCCTGCAGTTGCCCGAGTTCCAGCGCAAGATGACGGGCACGGAGTTCCGCAACCGCCTGGGCCGGCTCTTTGCCGAGCAGGAGGCGCGCACCCAGGCCCCCGAGGGGCTGCTGGCGGCCTGCCACCGGCTGGCGATTCCGGTCTTTGTGGGCGCGCCGGCGGACGGCAGCGTATTTCTGAACTCGATGAAGCTCTGGGCGATGCAGAAGGCGGGCCTTCTGCCCGATTACGCCTTCGACCTGGACCTGCACGGCGAGGTCTTCGAGGCCTGCGCCTACCACTACTGGGGCATCTTCGAGAACCCGGTGGGCGAGCTGGCGACGATGATCCTGGGCGGCGGCGTGCCCAAGAACTTCAACTTGCAGCCGGAGCCGGCGCTGGGCCAGATCCTGGGCCTGCCGGATATCCGCGGCTACGTCTTCGACGTGCAGATTACGACGGCGCCGGTCACCGACGGGTCGCTCTCAAGCTGCCCCCCGGCCGAGGGCGTGACCTGGGGCAAGGTGGACAAGGACCTTTACCTGCAAACCACCGAATCGATGCAGGCCGATTACTCGATCGTGGTGCCCTTCCTGGTGAAGGCTCTGCTGGACAAGCGCGCCCGCTACGCGGCCCAAGCCGAGGCGGAAGGCGAGGAAGCGCTCTTTGCCCGCGAGCCGAGGGCGCGCGGCTACCTGCGCCCGAGGGCTGGTTACCGGCTCTTCGACCAGCGCGACCGGCTGACGGAGAAGCTGACCGGCGAGCTGAAGAAGAACGGCGAGTGGCTGCTGGAGAGCCTGCAGTTTCCGGCGGTGAAGGGGTAAGGGAAATCCTCGCAAGTTCCGCGCGCCTGTTTCCCATTCCCTCGGGGGCTAAAGCCCTTTGGATTTTTGGCAGGAGATGTACGGGCTGAAGCCCGTACCCTTCGGCCGTGAGACTTGCTCAGCGGTTTTCCGACCAAGCGGCGGGGAGTCTACTCGCGCTCCGGCAGCGCCTGCAGATCGATGCCGAGCTGCTGGCATTTCTTGTAGAGGTGGCTGCGCTCGAGGCCCAGGGCGCGGGCGGTCTGGGTCACGTTGCGATGGTGGCGGTCGAGCTCGGCCAGGACCTGGGCGCGCTCGAAGGCCAGGACGCGCTGGGCG
>JBAVMZ010000198.1:0-3035 GCA_049690595.1 Occallatibacter sp.
CTACCAGGTGGCGCCCTACGATCCGTGGCTCTATGCCGGGGCCGCGGCTCTGCTGGGCGCGGTGGCGCTGGCTGCCACGCTGATTCCGGCGCGGCGGGCGGCGCGGATTGAGCCGATGGTGGCGCTCAGGCATGAATGAAGAGCTTGGGAGGCAGCGCGATAGGGGAGAAAGAGACCAATGACCGATTGGCAACGGAGGTTCTGGTTCTGGCTGCGGCAGATGCTTTTTCCCGGCCGGCGGCGCAGCGATCTGGACGAGGAGTTGCGATTTCATCTGGAGCAGGCGGAAGACTCCTATCGAGCAAATGGCCTGAGCGCGGCGGAGGCGCACCGCCGCGCCCTGGTCGATTTCGGCGCCGTCGAGCGCGTCCGCGAGGAGTCCAACCGCCAGCGCCCCGGCTGGTGGCTGGAGACGGTCGCCCAGGACCTCGGTTACGGCTGGCGTTTGCTGGTCAAGAATCCGTCATTCACGATGATTGCGGCCGGCTCGCTGGCGCTGGCCATCGGGGCCAACACGGCGATCTTCTCGATTGCCAAGGAGATGCTCCTGGACCAGTTGGCCGTTGAGCGCCCGGAGCGGCTTCGCCTGCTGGGCTGGATTGCGAAGGGGGAGACTCCAGTTCACAGCTACCGCACCCTCTTCGACGCAACCGCCGCCGGCATGTCCTGCGAGAGCTTCTCCTATCCGGTCTTCCGCCAGTTGCAGGCGGCCGACCATTCCATGCAGGGCCTGCTTGCCTTTGAGGACCTGCATAGCACGGCCGTGGTGCGCGGCTTACAGGAGCCGGTGCGCATCGTGGCCGTCTCCGGCAGCTACTACGGCGTGCTCGGAGTGCGCCCGCAACTGGGCCGCCCGATCCAGCCGGGCGACGACGGAGCGCCGGGTGCAGGCGCGGTGGCCGTACTCAGCGAGAGACTGTGGGAGCGCGGCTATGGCCGTTCTCCGGCGGCCATTGGGCAGACGATCCGCGTCAACCAGGTCACGCTGACGATTGTCGGCGTAAATCCACGCTCGTTTACCGGAGCCGGAAGCGTACAAGACTCGCCTGACCTGTTCGTGCCCATGTCGATGATGAAGGCGGTGGACCCATGGGGCGGTGTCGGCCTGTCTCCGCTGACCGATGCCAGCTTCTGGGGCGTCGAGGTGATGGGGCGGCTGCGCCCCGGAGTGAGCGAGGAGCAGGCGCGCGCGGAGCTCGACGCGGAACTGGCCGCGGCGGTGCGCGCCACCATGACCGTAAAGCCCGGCGAGACCATGCCGCGCATGGCGCTGGCCGATGGAAGCCGCGGGCTGCACCAGATGGACAGGGTCTTCAGCAAGCCGGTCAATGTGTTGCTGGTGGTGGTGGGCCTGGTGCTGCTGCTGGCCTCTGCCAACGTGGCCAATCTGCAACTGGCGCGCGGGGCGCAGCGCGGGCGCGAGATGAGCGTGCGCTTGGCGCTCGGCGCCGGCCGCGGCCGTGTGTTGCGCCAGTTGCTCACGGAGAATCTGCTGCTGGCCGCGCTGGGCGGCGCGGGCGGGCTGCTGGTGGGCTATCTGGGCCGGAACGGCATTCCGGCGCTGCTGGCCGGAAGCCAGCATGGGCGGCCGATCGCGATTCAGTTCGACTGGAAGGTCTTTGCGTTTTCCGCCGGCGTCACCCTGCTGACCGGACCGTTGTTCGGCCTGGCGCCGGCCTGGCGTGCGGCGCGCGCCGACGGGAATGGCAATCTACAGGAAGGTGCGCAGACAGTGACGCGGCGCCGCCGTGGCCTGGGTGGGAAGGCGCTGGTGGGCGCGCAGATTGCGCTCTCCACGCTGCTGGTGATCGGCGCCGGCCTCTTTGTGCGCACGGTCGTGGGGCTCAACTCGGTCGAGACCGGATTCCGCACCGACCATATGCTGCTGGCGCCCGTCTACCCGCCGCCGGATCGCTTTCCGGCGAAGAAGAATGTGCGGCTGATGGGCGGCATCGAGGAGGCTATCACCGCCATTCCTGGTGTCGAGGCCGCCACGGCCATGTCCAACTCCTGGCTTGGAGGCGGCTGGGGGAAGGTCACATTCCGGACCGAGGACGAGGTGGCTCATCCGGAGCATGTGCCTGCGAAGCATGAATCCGGCGGTGAGCCGGCGGTTGCGATGGTCAGCGACGCCGCGGGAAAGGAGAACCTCTCCGTGCGGATGGAACAAGTGGGCAACGGGTTCTTCCAGACCATGGGAGTGCCCCTCCGGGCGGGCCGAGGCTTCGGGCCGCGGGATACGGTTACCTCGCCCAAGGTCGCCATCATCAACGAGCGTCTGGCGCGGGAACGCTTCCCCAATAGCAACCCCATCGGCAAGCGCTTCACTCTTGGCAGCGGAGGCAAACCCGATTGGATCGAGGTGGTGGGTGTCTGCGGTAACTCCCGCTACGACGATCTGCGCTCCGAGGCCCCCGCGCAGTTCTTCATGCCCTATGTGCAGAGCGAGGAGCTTTACGGGATGAACTTCGTGGTGCGGACGCATCTGCCGGCCGCCGCGATCATGCCTGCTCTGCGCCGCGCCGTGGCCAGTGTCGACAGCGATCTCTCCATCGAGGAGATTCGCAGCCAACAGGAGATGATCGACGAGACCATGCGTATGGAACGCGCCTTGGCCCTGCTGACAGCCGGCTTCGGTGTGCTCGCCCTGGCCCTGGCCTGCGTCGGCATTTACGGTGTGATGGCCTACTCGGTGGCACAGCGTACGAGCGAGATCGGCATACGGCTGGCGCTGGGCGCCGAGCCGCGGCAGGTGCGCTCGAGCATTCTGCGCGAAAGCGCCTGGGTGGCCGCCGCCGGCATCGGTGTTGGGCTCGCCGCGGCGCTCGCTCTCACGCGCTTGGTCCAATCGATGCTTTACGGCATCGGGCCGCACGACCCGCTCACGCTGGGCTGCGGCGCGGCGCTGCTGATGTTTGTAGCTCTGGCCGCTACCTGGATTCCCGCCCGTCGCGCCGCCTCCATCGAGCCCATGGTGGCGCTGCGGCACGAGTAGAGCGGTTCCAGAATAGGTGTGCCCTGGCTGAGATTGTGCA
>JBAVMZ010000199.1:0-11272 GCA_049690595.1 Occallatibacter sp.
GGGAGGCGGAGCGCCGGGCGGAGCAGCGCCGGCAGCCGCACCCTCGCACGGGGGCGGCGCGACTCAAGGCAAACACGACGACAAGAGGAATAAGCAGTGAGCCCTTCCCGGCCATTCATTCTCCGCCCGGTGGCGACCTCGCTGCTGATGGCGGCCATTCTGCTGGCCGGCTTTGTGGGCTACCAGCAACTGCCGGTCTCCGCACTGCCTGAGGTCGATTACCCGATCATCCAGGTGCTGACGTTCTATCCGGGCGCTGGGCCGGAGGTGATGGCATCGAGCGTGACGGCGCCTCTGGAGCGGCAGTTCGGGCAAATGCCGGGGCTGAAGCAGATGACCAGCGTCAGCTCGAGCGGCGGCAGTGTGATCACGCTCGAGTTCAACCTGGACGAGAACATCGACGTGGCCGAGCAGGAGGTGCAGGCCTCGATCAACAGCGCCAACAGCTTCCTGCCACAGGACCTGCCCAACCCGCCGATCTATTCGAAGGTGAACCCGGCCGACGCGCCGATCATGACACTGGCGCTCTACTCGGCGTCGCTGCCGCTGGACAAGATCGAGGACGCTGCGGACACGAACCTGGCGCAGAAGATCTCGCAGGTGACGGGGGTGGGCATGGTGTCGATCGCCGGCGGCCAGAAGCCGTCGGTGCGCGTGCAGGCCAACCCGGCGCAGCTTGCCAGCTACAACCTGAGCCTGGAGGACCTGCGCACGGCGCTGGCCGCAGCCAACGTGGACCAGGCCAAGGGCACGCTGAACGGGGCGCGGCAGGCGTACACCATCGGCGCCAACGACCAGTTGCTTTCCAGCGAAGAGTACAAGCCGGTGATCGTTGCTTACCGCAACGGCGCGCCGGTGCGGGCCAGCGACGTGGCAACGATCGTGGACGCGGCGGAGAACTCGCAGCAAGCGGCATGGATGGACCGGCAGCCCGCGGTCATTGTGAACATTCAGCGCCAGCCGGGCGCCAACATCATCGCCGTGGTGGACCGCATCCAGAAGCTGCTGCCGCAGTTGCAGGCAAGCCTGCCAGCCAGCGTGCAGGTGCGGGTGCTGACCGATCGCACGGTGACCATCCGCGCCTCGGTGAAGGACGTCGAGTTCGAGCTGATGCTCACCGTCGCGCTGGTGGTGATGGTGATCTTCCTCTTCCTGCGCAACCTGGCGGCGACGATCATCCCCTCGGTGGCGGTGCCGTTGTCGCTGGTGGGCACCTTCGGCGTGATGTACCTGCTGGGCTATTCGCTGAACAACCTGACGCTGATGGCGCTGACCATCTCCACCGGCTTCGTGGTGGACGACGCCATCGTGATGATCGAGAACATCTCGCGCTTCATCGAAGAGGGCATGAGCCCGATGAAGGCGGCGCTCAAAGGGAGCGAGCAGATCGGCTTCACCATCATGTCGCTGACGGTGTCGCTGATCGCGGTGCTCATCCCGCTGCTGTTCATGAGCGACGTGGTGGGGCGGCTGTTCCGCGAGTTCGCCATCACGCTGGCGGTGACGATCCTGGTCTCGGCGGTGGTTTCGCTGACGCTGACGCCGATGATGTGCTCGCGCATTTTGCAGGACAAGGCGACGGCCAGGCAGACGCGCTTCTACTACTGGTCGGAGAGGGTCTTCAACTCGATCATCGCCTCCTACGGGCGCATGTTGCGGGTGGTGCTTCGCTTCCGCTTCATCACGCTGCTGGTGACGATCTCGACCTTCGTGGCCACGGTGCTGCTGTTCCTCGTGGTGCCGAAGGGATTCTTCCCGGTGCAGGACACGGGCGTGATCCTGGGCATCAGCGAAGCGCCGCAGACGGTGAGCTTCGCGTCGATGGCCGAGCGGCAACAGCGGCTCGTCGATGTGCTGCTGGCCGACCCGGCGGTGGACAATATCTCCTCGTTTATCGGCGTGGACGGCTCCAACACTACGCTGAATTCGGGACGCATCCAGATCACGCTGAAGCCGCTCGAACAGCGAAAGCTGACCGCAACGGAAGTAATTCGGCGGCTGCAACCGAAGCTGGAGAACGTCGACGGGATTCAGCTCTTTCTGCAACCGCTGCAGGACCTGACTGTGGAAGACCGGGTCAGCCGCACCGAGTTCCAGTACGCGCTGGAAGATCCGGACCAGACGGAACTGGCCAAGTACACGCGGCAGATGGTGAATGAGCTGAGCAAGGAAGCCGACGTCACCGACGTGGCCAGCGACCTGCAGGACCAGGGTCTGGGGGCGCAACTGGTCATCGACCGGGACACGGCGGCGCGCCTAGGCATCGCCATGGCCGACGTGGACAACACGCTCTACGACGCCTTCGGGCAGCGGCAGGTCTCGACCATCTTCACCCAGTTGAATCAGTACCACGTGGTGATGGAGGTGGGCAAGCAGTTCCAGACCGACCCGACCACGCTGAACAACCTGTACGTAAGATCGGCCGGGGGCGAGCAGGTGCCGCTGAGCATGTTGGCCCACTGGGAGCAGAGCCGGGCGCAGCTCTCCATCGGCCACCAGGGGCAGTTCCCGTCGACTGTGGTGAGCTTCAACCTGGCGCCGGGCAAGGCACTGGGCGACGCGGTGAAGGCGATGAACCGCGTGGAGCAGCGCATCCAGATGCCGGCCTCGATCAACGCCAGCTTCCAGGGCACGGCCGCGGCTTTCCAGACCTCGTTGTCGAACGAGCCGCTGCTGATCCTGGCCGCGCTGGTGACGGTCTACATCGTGCTGGGTGTGCTCTACGAGAGCTATATCCACCCGATTACCATCATCTCGTCGTTGCCGTCGGCCGGCGTGGGCGCGCTGCTGGCGCTGCTGATCACGCACGTGGACTTCAGCGTGATTGCGCTGATCGGCATCATCCTGCTGATCGGCATTGTGCAGAAGAACGCCATCATGATGATCGACTTTGCGCTGCAAGCGGAGCGCAACGAGGGCAAGACGGCGGAGGAGGCGATCTTCCAGGCCTGCCAACTGCGCTTCCGGCCGATTCTGATGACCACCATGGCGGCGATGCTGGGCGGATTGCCGCTGGCGCTGGGCGGCGGCGTGGGCGCCGAGCTGCGCATGCCGCTGGGCGTGACCATTGTGGGCGGGCTGATCCTCTCGCAGTTGCTCACGCTGTTTACCGTTCCGGTGACGTACCTCTACTTCGACAAGCTGGCGCGGCGGGTGAAGCCGCGGCCGGCGCACGAAATTCTTGCCCAGCAGCAAGCTACCGCGGACTGAGGAGGCGCGAGCGATGCATTTATCCGCACCCTTTATCCAGCGCCCGGTGGCCACGTCGCTGCTCTCGCTGGCCATGCTGATGGCCGGCGCGGTTGCCTACTCGATCCTGCCCGTGGCATCGCTGCCCGAGGTCGATTACCCGGTGATCGGCGTCAGCGCGGGCCTGCCCGGCGGCAGCCCGGAGACGATGGCCTCGGCGGTGGCGACGCCGCTGGAGCGGCAGTTCGGGCGCATCGCCGGCGTGAACCAGATGACCTCGTCGAGCTCGCTGGGCTCGGCTTCGGTCTCGCTGCAGTTCGACATCAACCGGAACATCGACGCGGCTGCGCGCGACGTGCAGGCCTCGATCAATGCGGCGCGCAGCCAGTTGCCCTCGTACCTGCCGCAGAACCCCGGCTACCGCAAGGCCAACCCCGCCGAGGCGCCGATCCTGATTCTCACGCTGACCTCCGACGTGCTGTCGAAGCCGCAGATGTACGACATGGCGGATTCGATTCTGGCGCAAAAGATCGCGCAGATCCAGGGCGTGGGCCAGGTCTTTGTGGGCGGTAGCTCGAGCCCGGCGGTGCGCGTGGAGCTGAACCCGATGCAACTGGCCAGCAACGGCATCGGGCTCGACGCGGTGCGCACGGCACTCTCCAGCGCCAACGCCAACCGGCCGAAGGGCGTCTTCCAGGACGCCGATCACCGCTGGTTGATTCGCGACAACGACCAGATCTTCAAGGCGCGCGACTACGCGCCCATCATCGCCGGCTACAACCGGCTGACAGGCGCGCCGGTGCGCGTCTCCGACCTGGGCACGGTGACCGACAACGTGGCCGACATCCACACGGCGGGGTTCTCGGGCATCAACGGGCCGGACGGCAAGACGGGACAACTGAAGGACGCGATCCTGATCATCGTCTTCAAGATTCCCGGCGCCAACGTGATCTCGACCGTGGACAACGTGCTGAACGAGATGCCGCACCTGCGCGCGGCCATCCCGCCGACGATCAGCATCAACGTGGCCGTGGACCGCACCACCACCATCCGCGCCAGCGTCTCCGACGTGGAGATCTCGCTCTGCATCAGCGTGTCGCTGGTGGTGCTGGTGGTCTTCCTTTTCCTGCGCGAGGTGTGGGCCACCATCATTCCGTCGGTGGCCGTGCCGCTCTCGCTGGTGGGGACCTTCGGCGTGATGTACCTGGTTGGCTACACCATCGACAACCTCTCGCTAATGGCGCTGACCATCTCGACCGGCTTCGTGGTGGACGACGCGATCGTGGTGATCGAGAACATCACGCGCTATCTCGAGATGGGGATGAAGCCTTTTGAGGCGGCGATGAAGGGCTCGCGCGAGATCGGCTTCACGGTGCTTTCGATGAGCACCTCGCTGATCGCGGTTTTCATTCCGATTCTTCTGATGGGCGGCATCGTGGGCAAGCTCTTCCGAGAGTTCGCGGTCACGCTAAGCGTGGCCATCGCGGTGTCGATGCTGGTCTCGCTGACGACCACGCCGATGCTGTGCGCGCACTTTCTGAAGTCGCGGGACGAGAGCCGGCACGGGCGCATCTACCGGGCCAGCGAGCGCGCCTTCGATTGGCTGCACGGCGAGTATGCGCTGGGCCTGCGCTGGGTTCTGCGCCACCAGGGGCTGGTGCTGGCGATCCTGATCGGCGTTGTCGGCCTGAACATCTACCTGTTCATGACCGTCCCCTTTGGCTTCTTCCCGCAGCAGGACACGGGGCGCATGGGCGGGCGAACGATGGCGGCGCAGGACATCAGCTTCCCGGCGATGGCCGAAAAGCAGCGGCAACTGGCGCAGATGGTGCTCAACGACCCGGCGATCCTGTCGGTGACGGCCTTTGTGGGCGGCGGCGGACCTGGCGGTGGCTCGACGAATACGGGCAACATGTTCATCGCGCTGAAGCCGCTGAACGAGCGCCCCGGACGAGTGAGCGGGGACCAGGTGGTGAACCGGCTCAGGCGGCAACTGACGAGCGTGCCCGGCGCCACGCTCTACCTTCAGGTGCAGCAGGAGCTGCAGATCGGCGGGCGCGGCGCGGCGGCGCAGTACCAGTACACGCTCTCGGACGAGGACATCAACGAACTGAACGATTGGGCGCCGCGGCTGCTGGCGCGGGCGCGCAGCCTGCCCGAGCTGCGCGACGTGAACTCAGACCAGCAGAACCAGGGACTGGGCGCAAACCTCGTCATCGACCGCGATACGGCATCGCGGCTGGGCATCACGGCGGCGGCCATCGACCAGGTGCTCTACGACGCCTTCGGGCAGCGCGAAGTCTCGACGATGTACACCGGACTGAACCAGTACTTCGTGGTGATGGAGGTCGATCCGCAGTACCAGACGAGCCCGGACTCGCTGAACGGCATTTACATCAAGTCGTCGATGGGCGCGATGGTGCCGCTGTCGACGATTGCCCGCTTCAGCCAGCAACGCATCTCTCTCCAGGTGAACCACCAGGGCCAGTACCCGGCGGTGACGCTGTCGTTCAACCTGGCGCCAAACGTGGCGCTGGGCGACGCGGTGACGGCGCTGGAGAAATTGCAGAAGGAGATGAACCTGCCCAGCGGGCTTCACCCCAGCTTTCAGGGCACGACGCAGGCTTTCCAGGACATGAAGGCCAACGAGCTGTGGCTGGTTCTGGCGGCGCTGACGGCGGTGTACATTGTGCTGGGAATTCTCTACGAGAGCCTGATTCACCCGCTGACGATCTTGTCGACGATTCCGCCGGCGGGCGTGGGAGCGATTCTGGCGCTTGAGCTGATGGGCAAGGACCTGAGCATCATCGCGCTGATCGGGGTCATCCTGTTGATCGGCATTGTGAAGAAGAACGCGATCATGATGATCGACTTTGCGCTGCAGGCCGAGCGCGAGGACGGTCTGCCGCCACACGAGGCCATCTACAAGGCATGCCTGCTGCGCTTCCGGCCGATCATGATGACGACAATGGCGGCGCTCTTCGGCGGCCTGCCGCTGGCAGTCGGGATGGGCGTTGGCTCGGAGCTGCGCAAGCCTCTCGGCATCGCCATCGTGGGCGGGCTGCTGGTCTCGCAGATGCTTACGCTGTTTACTACGCCGGTGGTGTACCTGTTCTTCGACCGGCTGCAGTGGCGGGTGATGAAGCTGCACCGGATTGGAGCGGAGCTGGAAGAGACGGCGGGAGACTGAGAAGCAGTTCGTAGTTCATAGTTCGTAGTTGTTCGTTCCTCGGTAGTGCCTGTGTCCGATTCGGACATTGTGCCGAGTGGAAAGTGCTGTGAAACGAAGACGGGGGCGAATCCGATTGGATTCGCCCCCGTGCTTTTGTGCGCTCGGGTTGTCAGCCGTTTCTCTGCGCAACCGCCCGCAACTACGAACTACGAACTCAGTCCGCGAAGGTGACTTCGCGGACGGCGGGCTCCTTGAGGAGCTTGACGGGGTAGTAGGCGTTGCGGGTGTATTGCTTGACCATGCGGTTGGTGTTGAAGAAGGAGCCGTTAAAGGCGATGGTGTTGGCCATGAGGCGGGCCCACTTCTCGGGATCTGCAAGGTAGAGCGGAACGACGGCGCTTTCGAGCTTCGCGTAGAGGTTTTCGGCCTCTTCCGCGTCGGTGGCTCCGTCCTCGATGGCCCAGCCCGTGTACCCCTCGATGCAGCCCTCGATCCACCAACCGTCGAGGATGGAGAGCGAGGGGACGCCGTTCAGGGCGGCCTTCATGCCACTGGTGCCGGAGGCCTCGTAGGGGCGGCGCGGGTTGTTCACCCAGACATCGACGCCGGCGGTCAGCAGGGCGCCGAGGTCCCAGGCGTAGTTTTCCAGGTAGACGATGCGGATCACATCGCTGGAGAGCTTGGCGGCGGTGGCGATGACGTCCTGGATGAGCTTCTTGCCGGGCCCGTCCTGGGGGTGGGCCTTGCCAGCGAAAAGAATCTGCAGGCCGCCGGCCTTTTGGGCAATCTCGACCAGCCGGTTGGGATCGGTGAAGAGCAGGCTGGCGCGCTTGTACGTGGCGACGCGGCGTGCAAAGCCGAGGGTGAGGACCCTGGGATTGAGCACCAGGCCAGTGCGCGAGGCAACCTCGGCGAGCAGCGCCTCTTTGGCGAGGGCGTGGGCGGCGAGGATTTCGCTCGCGGGCAGGGCGATGGCGTTGCGCAGGTAGAGGTTGTCGCGGCGCCAGGCGGGGATGTGAGCGTCGAGCATCCGCTGGACCGGCTCGGAGACCCAGGTGGGCGCGTGGACGCCGTTGGTGATCGAGTCGATCCGGAACTCCGGGAACATCTCGCTCGAGACCTTGCCGTGCTGCATGGCGACGCCGTTGGCGGAGCGGGAGAAGCGCAGGGCGAGAAGGGTCATGTTCAACATGCCCTCGCGGAAACAGCCCATGCGCTCGAGGCGGGCGGTGCGATCGCCGCCGAGGATGCGGATGGCCTGCTCGGTGGAGAAGCGGTCGTGGCCGGCCGGAACGGGGGTGTGCGTGGTGAAGACGCAACGGACGCGGACGGCGTCGATGTCAGCCTGTGTGGCCGCGCCCAGCGGCCCGCCGCCGAGCTGGCTCTCGAGCAGGCCCAGAGTCAGCAGCGCGGCATGGCCCTCGTTCATGTGGAAGACGTTGATGCGGTGACCGAGGGCCTTGGCCATGCGCACGCCGCCCATGCCGAGGACGATCTCCTGCTGCAGACGATAGTTCGAGTCGCCGCCGTAGAGGTGGTCGGTGAGGCCGCGGTCCCATGGCGAGTTGCCTTCGACGTCGGTGTCGAGCAGGTAAATGGGGACAATGTGGCCGTAGCGGCCGACCAGGTCGTAGCGCCAGGCACGGACGTTGACGACGCGGTCCTCGACCGAGACGGTGACGCGGGCAGCCTCTTCCTTGCAGAAGTCCTCGGGGTTCCAGGGCTGGATGTCCTCGCTCTGGTCGCCTTGCTGGTTGAGATGCTGCTGGAAGTAGCCCTTGCGGTGGGCCAGGGTGAAGGCAACGAGGGGCACGCCGAGGTCGGCGGCCGAGCGAAGAGTATCACCGGCGAGAATGCCGAGGCCGCCGGAGTAGGTGGGCATGGAGGGTTGGATCGCGATCTCCATGGAGAAGTAGGCGACCAGGCCGGAGTTGGGAAAGGTTTCGTATGAAAACGGTTTCGACGGTGAGGTGGGCATTCGTGAGGTTCTCCGCGGCTACTCCAGGCGGCGAGCAAAGGCGCACTGGGGATTCAAGTCAAGACAAGTTCGTGCCAAAAAAAAACGGCCGGGAAATCACGATCCCTTCCCGGTCTCGCTTCAGTTCATGCTGCATGTATTTTAACAAGGAAGCGGATGGAGGAAATCCAGAATCTTCCGTGATCAAACGAAGGTGTTATTCCGAAAGGAAGTAACTTGGCGAAGCGCGAGGTCAGGGCGCGGAGTCTCATTAGAGAAAAACGATTTATTCCAGGGATTGGGGTGATGGGCGCGACGGCGGCTCACTGCGCACCCGCGGTTGCACGGCATCTGGCGCGGTGGCCTGCAAAACCGCTTCCTGCATTGCGGAACAGCGGCGCCCGGGGTGCCGGCGGGTTGGCCGCCGGCGCCCCAGGGGCCGTTACTCCAGGCGGCGTGCGCCGTCCGAGGCGTGGCAGACGTGAATCTGGGGCACGATGCCGAACTGGCCGGCGTAGCGGTTGCCGAGCTCTGCGGCAAACGCCTTGGCGTGCTCGCGCTCGACCAGGTTGACCGTGCATCCGCCAAAGCCGCCGCCGGTGAGGCGCGCCCCGATGAGGCCGGGCAGGTCCTGGGCCAGCTCGACCATGGCGTCGGCCTCAATGCAGGAGCCCTCGAAGTCCTGGCTGTAACTGCGGTGCGCCTCGGCCATGAGGCGGCCGACCTCGTTCATGTCGCCCTTCTCGAGTGCGTCGGCAAAGGCGACGGTGCGGAGATCCTCGCTGATGACGTGCTTGGCGCGCAACAGCGACTTGGGCTCCATCTCGTGGCCCCACTTGTCGAGGTCCTCGAGGGTGGCGTCGCGCAGGAAGGGCACTCCGCCGCGATGGCCATCGATGATGGCGCAGGCGGCCTCGGACTCGCGGCGCCGGGTCGGGTAGTCGCCGCCGGCGATGGAGTGCTTGACCATGGTGTTGGCGATGACGATGGCGACATTGGCCGGGATGGGGGCGAGCTTGAAGCTCAGGTCGCGGCAGTCGAGCAGCAGGGCGTGGTTCTCCTTGCCGTTGGCGGAGATGAACTGGTCCATAATGCCGCAGTTGGCGCCGACGAACTCGTTCTCGACGCGCTGGCAGAGGCGGGCGAGTTTGGGCCGGGGGATGTCGACGCCGATCAGCGACGTGACGGCGAGCATGGTGACGACCTCGAGGGCAGCGGAGCTGGACAGGCCAGAGCCGAGGGGTACGTCGCCCCAGATGGAGAGCGAGAACGCGGGGATGGTGTAGCCCTCGCCGGCGAGGATCGCGAGGACGCCGAGCAGGTAATCGGACCAGTGCTTTTCAGCGTGCGCGGGCAGAGCGGCCAGGTCGTAGACACGCTCTTCGCCGTAGTTTTCGGAGTAGAGCGCGATCTTGCCGTCGGGGCGGGGCGAGATGGCGGCGAGGGTTGCGAAGTCAATCGCCGCGGGCATGACAAAGCCCTCGGCATAGTCGGTGTGTTCCCCGATCAGATTGACGCGACCGGGCGCGACAAAGATTGCCGGCTCGGAATGGAAGCGGGCGCGGTGCATCGAGTGCAGAGCGACGGGATCATGCATGGGATTTCACGACCTGAATGGATTCGAAATCGACAATCATGGGCCAGGAGAAGGACTCTCCCGGGGCAAGGGTGCGGGACCAGGGCCCGGCGATGGCCAGCGAGTCGACCGGGGCGGTTGCGGGCTCCAGAGCGACGCAAATCTGCTTGGTGCCCGGGCGGCTGGGCCATCCGCCGTAACAGATCCACATGCCGAGATACGGAGTGGCGGCGGCATCGAAGCTGACGCGGATGCGGACGCCGACGGCCGGACGCTCCAGGGCGCACCAGTTCTCCGCGGCCCCCAGCGGTCCGGCGAAGAGCTTGTCGCCGATGCCGGAGTCGGGCGCCTGGGCGACGCGCAGGTCGTCCGTGCCGCCGTCAGCGAGCGCGGCGATGGGCCAGGAGACCTGGTCGCCGCCCTTGCCGAGGCGGTCGCCTCCGGAGCCCTCGATGCGCAGGGAGGTGATGGTCTCGGGGAGAACGATGGAGTCGCCGGGCAGGGCGGTGAAGAGAGGATGAGCGGCCCAGGACCAGGGCGCGGCGAAGCTGCCGGTGTTGGTCACGGTGTAGTTGAGGGTGAGGCGCCAGCCCTTGGCGGTTTCTTCCAGGACGGCGGCGCGCTCAACGGCAAGGGGGAGCGAGAAGCAGGCGGCGCGCATCGTGGCCGATTGGGGGCCAGAGGCGACGACCTGCCAGGGGAGGCGCCAGAGGTCGCCGTGGTCGGGCACGTGGGCCGGGCCGGCCGGGGTGTCGACCTGGCAGTCGGCGACCGAGGGGAGGCACTCATCCCATCCGGAGGCGTCTCCGGCATCGAAGCTCATGGTCTGGGTGCGAGGGGCATAGGGTGCGAGGGGGGCCTGGAGGAGTTCGTGACCGCGGATGCGGATGGAGGCGAACTTTCCGCCGTAGTCGGGCAGGAGGGTGATGAGGCACTCTCCGGCCTGAATGAGAACGTTTTCTTTTGGGCTTACATTGATATCTGTCTCTGCCATGCCTTCTTACTCTCCCTCTGATTCTGAAACAGCCGCGTCCAGGCGCGACCAGATACGGTCCAGCCAGGCAGCGTGCTCGGGCTTCATCAGCACCGAACGCAGGCAGGTGATTTTGCCTGCACCGGAAACCGGCTCCGCACCGTCTTCCGCATGAAACCACGAATGCGGCAATTGTACAAGGGCCAGGTGCAAATCCCGCGCGGCGGCGGCCACAAATGTTTGCTGTGCGCGCTCGGAGGCGGCTTCGGCGGTGCCGGCGTTGACCCGCCACACCACGATGTCGAGCTCGGGCGGGCCGGCAGCGAGGGGCTGGAAGCGGGCATCGGCGCGCAGGAGGCGGTCGAGTTCGAGGGCGGCGGCGCGACCCTGGGCCAGGCCCTGGGC
>JBAVMZ010000200.1:0-1735 GCA_049690595.1 Occallatibacter sp.
GAAGAAGTAGCGCGGGAAGAAGCGCCAGCCCATCCACGCCGATCCCAGGCTGATGACAATCCAACCGAGCAGACGCCAGCGCCTGTCCCTCTCGCGGAAGAGCGCCCAGGCCGCCGCTGCGACGATAGCCACGTGAAACCCGGTCCAATTCAGTGTGTGCCGCAGGCCTTCGACCAGCGGGTCGACCAGCGGAGTATCGCGCGAATAGGCCGCACCCCAGACCCACACCTGCTGCCAGTGGTCCAACAAGGAACCCTGCGCGGCCATCCACCCTGCCAGGACGGCGACGGGCAATGCAAACCCGGCCAGGATCCGGGGCGTTTCCCACCAGCGCCAAAGCAGGCAGAGCAAGAGAATGAGCAACGCCTTGCCATTGAAGCCGAGCGCAACGCCGCAGAAGACTCCGGCGAGCATTGGCTGGCCTGCCGCGAGAGCTCCGACGGCGAGCAAGTGAAACGGCAATGCGAGCAGGTCTGGCGTCAATGCCATGGCCGCCGCAGGAAAGTCAAACGTCAGGAAGAACGCGGTGAGCAGCGCCGCCCAGCCTGCGGCGTCGCCCTGCCGCCCCCAAAGTTGCCTCGCCGCCCGCCAGGCCGCCCAGGCGGCTAACCCGACGAACAGCGCTCCCGCCAGGCGGAGTGGCCACCCCATGGCGGCGTTGAACAGCTCATAGAAACCGGGGAAGAGCGGCGGCTTGTCGAACCAGACGTCGCGATAGAGGGTATGGCCCGAAAGCATGGCGCGCGCGGCGGCCATGGGGTAAGCCTCTTCCACCCACAGCACGCCGATGTGGCAGAAACGAACGGCGGCAAGGAGCGCGACAAGCAGCGCAACCAATCCCTTATCTGCCATTCGAATCTGCATTCCTATCCGCCAAGGCGATTCTCGCATAATGACACCGGGCAGCATTGCGGCTCGCTATGCTGGTGGTCGTGGAAATCCGTGAAGGAACGGCCGGCGACCTGAACAGTATCGCCGCCGTGGAGACGCTGGCCTTCGGGCGCGCCGACGAAGCTGACCTGGTGGACCGCCTGCGCGCGGCGGGTGCGGTCACAACTTCGCTGGTCGCCGAGGAAGCGGGCGTCATTGCGGGACATGTGCTGTTCAGCGAACTGCCGATCGAGACCGCCTCGGGCACCATTCGCGCAGTGGCCCTCGCGCCGGTCGCAGTCGTGCCTGCATTGCAGGATAGAGGCATCGGCTCGGCGCTGATTCGCGAAGGTCTTGAGAAGTGCCGCAAACTCCGTGCGGAGGCCGTTGTCGTGCTCGGAGCGCCCGCGTATTACCCGCGCTTCGGCTTTTCGGCGGAGCTGGCGAGCTTGCTCAAAGCGCCGTTCTCCGGACCGCAATTCATGGCGTTGGAGTTGAGGCCGGGCGCGCTGAGCGGAGCCGCCGGGACTGTTCACTACGCCGCCGCTTTCGGTTTGAAAGGCAAATGATGGAGTGCCTGGCTTCCGCCTCCGACGCCGGTCTGCGGCTGGATCAGTTCCTGGCCGCGCGCTGGCCGGAGTATAGCCGGGCGCGGCTGCAGAGCTGGGTGGAAGAATCGCGCGTGCGGGTGAACGGCGTCGTGGCGCTCAAGGCGTCGCTGAAGCTGCGCGGCAGCGAGCGCGTCGAGGTGGAACCGGCCGAGTTGAAAGCTCTGCACGCCTTCGCCGAAGATATTCCGCTCGACATCCTGTACGAAGATGACGACGTGGTGGCCGTCAACAAGCCGGCCGGGCTGGTGGTTCAT
>JBAVMZ010000201.1:0-6069 GCA_049690595.1 Occallatibacter sp.
CTCTAGCCCCTGCGGGATGGTCTTCGGCGGCTTTCGCAATCCCTTCGGGGTGTTACTGCACCAGCTTGAACGCCTTCACCGCAATGGCGTTCGGGCTGCGCCCGGCGGGGAGCAGCGTGAACAGCGACCGGCTCGACGTGCGGACGACGGCTACGTCTCCGGAGCCGGAGTCGACGACGAAGAGCAGGTGGCCGGCGGCGGAGAAGGCCAGCGCCGAAGGGCCGTCGCCCACGTGGACGGAGCCCGCGCGGCGACCGTCGTCGATGGCGTAGAGGTTGACGTACTGCGAGTGCTGGTTGGCCACGTAGAGGAACTGGTTGTCGTAAGAGACCACGCCGCGTACCGGGTTGTCGCCGATCAGGTAAGTCGCGCCGACCTCGTCGGTGGAGTTGTAGAGCTCCGAGACGGTGTTCGAAGCCGAGTTCATGGCGAAGGTCTCGCCGCCGTCGGGCTTCAGAGTGAGATGGGTCGGCGCCTGACCGACATCGAGCAGCGCCTCCAGGCGGTCCGGCGCCGCGGGAGTGGCGGGCTGCGCGGCGCGGACCAGCGTCACCACCATGACCTGGTGGCCGGCGGAGCAGGCGACCAGAGCCTTCGACGAGTCGGGCAGGATCACCACATCGGAGGCGCCGGGGCAGCCCTCGAAGACCGAGCGCACCTGACGCGTGACGGCATCGACGAGGGTGACCGAGTCGCCCTTGCGGTTTGCCACCACCAGCGTCTTGCCGTCGGGGGCGATGCGAGCCGAAGCAGGCTCCTCGCCCGTGCCGAGGACGGCAACCTCGCGCCTGTCCTTGAGGTTGACGACGGAGATGGAGTTGGAGCCGGAGTTGGCCACATAGGCGAGCTCGCCTGCGGGATCGACTTCGATCGAGACAGGGAGGCGGCGGACCGGAATGGTGGCGGCGACGCTGTTACTCTGGGCGTCGATGACGGAGACGGAGCCCGAGCCGTTGGCCGGCCCCTGGTTGACGACGTAGGCTTCGTTGCGGGTGGGGTTCACCGCAACTGCGATGGGAGTCTGGCCCACGGTCAGCTCGCGGTCGATGCGGACGTTGACGACGTCGACGATCGTGACCGTATTGCTGCCGCCGTTGGTCACGTAGGCGTATTCGCGGTAGTCGGGCGTGTACTCGGGAAAGTCGTTCTTATGGCAGCCGGGCAGGGCCAGGACAGCGAGCAGAAGCGGAAAAGCCGTGCGTTGCGTGAAGGGCATTGCGTTCTTCCGGTGTTGCAACAGGGTGCGTGGCTACTGGCCCAGGGGGCAGGATAGGTGGCCTGCGGGTCAGGCCCGGGCAGCTTCCACATGGATGCCGCGTGGCAGCGTGCGCCCGACAATCGGGGCAAGCTGGGCCAGCTCGTTCATCATGGTTGCGAACTGCTCGGGGTAGATGGATTGCGGGCCGTCGGAGAGCGCCTTCTCGGGGTGGTCGTGCACTTCGACCATGACGCCGTCGGCGCCTGCGGCAACGGCGGCGCGCGCCATGGGCAGTACGCTGTCGCGGCGGCCGGTGCCGTGGCTCGGATCGACCAGGATGGGCAGGTGGCTCAGCCGGCGCACGGCGGGCACGATGCTCAGGTCGAGGGTGTTGCGGGTGTGGTCGGCGAAGGTGCGCACTCCGCGCTCGCAGAGGACGACCTCGTAGTTGCCCTCGCTCATCACGTACTCGGCGGCCATCAGGAACTCGTCGAGCGTGGCGGAGAGGCCGCGCTTGATCATGACCGGTTTGCGCAGCCGCCCGGCGAGCTTGAGCAGGGAGAAATTCTGCATATTGCGGGCGCCGATCTGGACCACGTCGGCCCACTCGGCCACTTGCTCCAGGCTCTGGTTGTCGATGGCCTCGGTGACGATGCGGAGGCCGAAGCGGTCGCGCACCTCGGCGAGGATGCGCAGGGCTTCCAGGCCGAGACCCTGGAAAGCGTAGGGCGAGGTCCGCGGCTTGAAGGCGCCGCCGCGAAAGAACTGGGCGCCGCCCTTTGCTACCTGCTCGGCGATGGCGAAGGCCTGCTCGCGGCTTTCGATCGAGCAGGGGCCGGCGAGAATGGCCAGGTTGCGGCCGCCGATGGTGGCGTCTGTACCGGGGAAACGGAGGATGGTGTCTTCTTCCTTGACATCCCGGCTGGCCAGTTTGTACGGCTTGGAGACGCGGATGACCTCGGCAACCCCGGAGAGTTCCTCGAGGTTGCCGCGGTCCACTTCGCCCTTGTTGCCTGTAATGCCGATGGCGGTGCGCTGGGCACCGGGAAGAGGATGGGCGCGAAAGCCCAACAGCTCGATATGGTCGCAGACGGCCTGGATCTGTTCCGGCGTGGCCTGCGCCTTCATGACAACCAACATGGGTGGCCCCTCAAAGCCCAAGTCTACCGGGTAGAGCAGCGAAGAGCAATCATTGTCCCGGTGCGACTCGACGAAGGAGCGGCGGCTTTCGGGTGGCGAGGTCGTCTGTGCGCTGTCAAGCTACAACACAGACTGTAGAAAGTGGAGGACGCCTGGGCCCTGCCAAAAAATCAATCGCCTTCGTCGGTGGCGTCAGCGCCGGACTTGGCCGCCACGATGGCGGGGGCAACAACCATACCTATGAAAGCCAGGGCAATGAGAAGATCATGCATGGGCAATTCTCCTTGTGGGGCCGTTCACAGCCGTCCACGTAACCATCATCGTCTATTCTCTGCATTTCTAAAATACCACTAAGATTACTTTGGGTGGAATTCTAGTGGTACTGCAGTGACCTAAAAGTGGTATTTTTTCCCTTGATTTCTGGTCCGGTGGGGCGTGGCTGGGTCCGGGATGCGCCGGGAGATTCAGAGTGGCTTCGCTCATCCTTCTGATATAAAGAAACTTATGCAGAAAACGCAGCGAGATCAGCGCGAACCGGTGCCAACCCGAGAGCCCTTTGTCTGTTGCGCACGACAGTTCCAAGAGAGGAAACCAAGGTAACCAAGCTGGATCGCCCAGGTAATCGCGTAGGCCGCTACCCGGTACAGGTGGTCAATCCGGTCAACCAGGGCGTCATGCTCGGCTGCGGTCATGTGCTGGCGCCAGTCGAAGGGCGGTTCGGCGGGAGCGACCAGAAGGCAATAAAGGGACCAGCCGAGCATGACGGCTGAAGCGAGGGTCACAAGTGCGGTGGCAATCTTCTTCATCTCGGTTTCCATTCCGGGGGTGCTCCGATCACTCTCAGAAAACACCTATTTCGTTTGGAAGGGCGTCCAAGATGGCCTCTTCTTGGGGAGAGAGCCATTTGAGCGCGTCCTTTGGGTCTGAAGCAATCCGAAAATGCCATGACGGGCATCAGGCCTCCAGGGCTTTTTCTGCTTCCAGTGCGGCGGCAACCATGCGCTTGCGTTCCGCGAAGTATCGCAGGACGAGGATGAATACGCCCCACGCCATCCAGGACAGAATGTTCCAGATAAATGGGCGCATCAACTCGGGCGCCATGCCCGAGTTCTCGCCTCCGCCAAAGACAGGGGCGGGGTGCTGCGTGCGCCACCAGCGGTTGGACATATAGACGATGGGCACATCCACAGCTCCGAAGATGCCGAGCACAGCGGCCAGGGTCTGCATCTGCGGGCCGGCGGCAAAGCGGCGCAGCAGCAGGTAGCTGACGTAGATCAGCCAGAGAACGAGCGTCGTGGTCAGCCGGGCGTCCCAGGTCCACCAGATGCCCCAGGCGCGGCGGCCCCACATGGGTCCGGTGATGAGGACGACGGTGCAGAAGACCACCCCGACCTCGGCGCCAGCCACCGCCCAGGCGTCAGAGGCCTGCGCCCACTCCGCGCGAGTGCGGCGAAAGGCCAGGTAGCCAATCGAACCTGCCAGAGAGACGGCGAAGAACAGGAATGCGACCATCGCCGAAGGTACGTGATAGAAGATGATGCGGTACGGCTCGCCCTGTTTCAGCTCAGCGGGTGCAACGTAGATGGCCTGGTAGAAGCCCCAGGCCATGAGCACGGCAACAGCGGCGGCGGTGACCCCGAGAAGAAGCTTTTTCATAGGGAATCCTGACGAAACCATTTCAGTGTACAAGGGCCAGCACAACTTCCGAGGCTGTGGAACAACTCGTTTCAAGGGCACGAAGTGTCAGGGCACGACTCCAGTCGTGCCAATAAAGCCAATAAAATCAATCGGGCTTCAGCCCCTGCGGGATGTTCTTCGGGCACCTTCGCCATCCCTTCGGAGTTTTCCCGCGGCCTCTTCAGTCCAGCGTTTGCCAGGTTACTCGGCGTGGAAGATGACGTCGAAGAGCAGCAGGCTGACGGTGGTGAAGATAATGTCGTAGCCGGCCAGCAGCTTGATCCAGAGTGAGGGGTCGCTGTCGCCGGTCAGGATCGAGGTGGTGGCCTGCACCATGGCCAGCAGCGCAGGAATGAAGATGGGGAAGAGGATCAGCGAGAGCAGCAGCTCGCGGTTGCGGGTGCGGATGGCGAGCGCGGCAAAGAAGATGCCGTTGCCCACCAGCGCCCAGGTGCCCAGCGGCAGAACCAGCGCCAGCAGCCAGGCGTCGCCGGCGATGCGCAGGTTATAGAAGATGAGGAAGACGGGAGCCAGCAGAATCTGCACGATGGTGACGAAGAGAAAGTTGGCGATGACCTTGGCCAGGTAAAGCTCGGCGCCGGCTGCGGGAGCCATGCGTTGCGCATCCATCACCTGGTGGCGAATCTCTCTCGCCCAGGCTTGGTTGAGCGCGCTCACCGAAGCGAACATGGTGGCCACGCAGAGCACGCCGCCGGCAATCTGCTGCGAGAAGGCCCCGCGCGGGTCGAAGGCGATGGAAAAGAGCACCACCACCAGGCCGCTGAAGAACAGCATCGAGATCAGCGCGTCCAGCGAGCGCCACTCGATGCGGAGGTCCTTCGCCAGATGCGTCCAGAGCGCGCTCGTCATGGGCGGGCCTCCTGGTGGGAAGGTTGTGCCGCGGCCTTGGTCAGGTCGCCGGTCTCCACCGGCGCGCCCAGGCTTGCCGCCGCGCGCAGGTAGTCGTCCGGCGCCAGAATCAACTGCGCGCCGCGTGTGCCCGCCGAGACGCTGATGCGGTCGAAGAGAATGGCGGTCTCGTCCACGAAGACCGGGTACGCCTTTTTGGCCCCGAAAACGGTGACGCCGCCGCGGATGTAGCCGGTCAGCGGCTGCACCTCCTTGAGCGCGACCATCTCCGCCCGGCGCATTCCGGCCGCGCGGGCCAGCTTCTTGAAGTCCAGCTCCTGGTCGCCCGGAATCACCGCAAAGGCGAACTGCCCAGGGCCGCCGGTCACGAGCAGCGTCTTGAAGACCTGCTCCGCCGGCATCCCGATCTTGCGCGCCACCGTGGTGGCCGCCAGGTCTTCGGGGTCCACATCGTACTCGCGCACTTCGTGGGCGATGCCGAGCGACTCGAGAATGCGTGCGCCGTTGGTCTTCATTGGGTGGGCCTTCCTGGCTCAAAGGAAGCCACGCGGCCGGCGTGCAGCGTCAGCACCCAGTCGGCGATCGGCGCGGCCAGCTCGCGCTGGTGCGTGGTCAGCACAATAGTGCGGTTCGCCTGGCGGAAGCCGGCCAGCAGCGCGACCATCTGCCGGGCACTCTCCACATCCATATTAGAGAAAGGTTCGTCGAGCAGCAGCAGTTCGGGTACGGAGAGCAGCACGCGGGCCAGCGAGGCGCGCTGCCGCATCCCCTGCGAGTACTGGCCGAGCGGTCGATTCAGGGCGGGATCGAGACCCACCTGCCGGAGCGCCTCCTCGGGTTCGAGGCACCTGCGGTCGGCGTAGAGGCGGGCAAAGTAGGCCAGGTTCTCCACGCCGGTCAGCTCGTCGTAAAGCATCGGCGCATGGCTCATGTAACCGATCCGCTCGCGAACCTCGTGCGGCTCGTGTTGGCCGAAGACTTCGATTGTGCCGTGCGTGGGGCGCAAGAGACCGGCCAGGATGCGCAGCAGCGTCGACTTGCCTGCGCCGTTCTCGCCCAGCAGAACGTAGCAGCGGCCCGGCTCAAGCTCGACCGAGACTTGGCGCAGCGCAGCAAAGCTGCCGAAGAGCTTGGAGACCCGGTCAAGCCGGGCGCAATGCGTCGAGCTGGGTGCTGCCGTGCCG
>JBAVMZ010000202.1:0-3412 GCA_049690595.1 Occallatibacter sp.
GGGCGACCCTGAGCGGCGCCGGCAGCGAGGTGGCGCAGACGGCCTCCGATGCCGGGGTGCGCATGGACAAGGTCTCCAGTATCCAGTCGGCGCTGGCCGCGGGCACATATAACGTGTCCCCTTCGGCCATTGCCTCCAGGCTGGTCGACTCCATGCTGAGCGCGCACTGAGCGCTGGGCGTGAGAGGGGAGTGGTGCGCGGATGGAGAGCTTTCAGGCGGCCGTGGAGGCCAAACCAGGGACGGGGTTTGCAGGCCGCAGCCAGGTTCATCCCCGGCTGAAGAAGTTGGTCGGGGAGGCGTCCGAGGCGTTGGCGCGGCTGGACGCCGGGCGTCTGGAGGAGTTGGCGCTCTGCTGCCAGGCCTTGAATCGGGATCTGGCGCCGGGGGATGAGGCAACCCGGCGCCGGCTGGCCGGAGAGGCGCACGAGGCGCTCGATGCGATGGAGGTTTTCGCGCGGGTTCTGGAAGCGACGCGGGCCAATCTGCGAGTGATGGAGCGGCTGCGGGAACTGCGCCAGGGGAGTCTGGAGTACACCGAGCCGCGGGCGTCCGGCTGGCAGCCGGCGGGGAGCCGCTATGGGGACCATTAACAGCGCCTTCAGCCTCATCGCGCAGGCACTCGATGCCGAGCAGGCGGGGCTGAATACCGTGGCCAACAACGTGGCCAACGCCAACACGCCGGGCTACACCCAGGAAGTGCCCAACTGGCAGGAGAAGAGCCCGGTTGCGATCAACGGCGTGGTCTACGGGGACGGCGTGGGGGAGACCGGCGCCAGCTCGCTTCGCGATCGCGTGCTGGAGCAGCGGTTGAACCAGCAGCAGCAATTGGCTGCGGCCTCCGGCTCGCGGTTGACGGCGCTTGACAGCATGCAGGCCGTTTTCACGCCGGCCTCGGGATCGGGCGGCTCGAGTGCGGGCAATATCGGGACCGACCTGACGAGTTTCTTCAATTCGTTTTCCTCGCTCGAAGCGAATCCATCGAGCAATCCACTGCGCCAGCAGGTGCTCTCGACGGCGTCGACGCTGGCTGGCGACATCTCGAATGCAGCGGCCAGCCTGGGCGCGCAGCGCTCGGCTCTGGACCAGCAGGCGGCCAGCGTCGCCAGCCAGGTGAATGCGCTGACGGCGAATCTGGCCCAGCTGAACCAGCAGATTCAGTCCACTTCGCCAAACGGGGACGCGGGAACGCTCGAGGACCAGCGCCAGCAGGACCTGAGCAAGCTCTCGCAGTTGATCGGCGTAAACGAAGTGACGACGGAGAATAACGGTCTATCGATTACGACGGCCTCGGGGCAGTTGCTTGTCTCCGAAGGGCAGAGCATTCAACTGACCACCGGCGCGGTGGGTGGGACCACTCATTTCTTTGTGGGCGGGACGGATGTGACCGCTCAACTGGCCACGGGCGGCGGGTCGCTGGGCGGGCTGCTGACGGCGCGCGATCAGGACATACCTGGCGCTCTGGCCTCGCTCGACCAGCTTGCTTACAGCGTGTCGACGCAGGTCAACACGGTGAACAACGCGGGCACGGATCTGGCCGGAGACAACGGGAATGCTGGCAACATCTTCGCGGCGCAGGCCACGGTGGCTGGCAGCGCTTTGGGGATGAAGGTGGCGATGACGGACCCGAACCACATCGCGGCGGCGGGACTGGGGAAGGGAACGGGCGACAACAGCAATGCGGTGGCGCTGGCCGGGCTGGCGACGCAATCGACTGTCGGCGGTCAGACGCCGGCGAACTACTATTCGAGCTTTGTGACTCAGCTGGGCACGACGGTTTCGAGCGTCGAGACGGAGCACACGGCGCAGTCTGCGTCGGTGACGCAGTTGCAGACGCAGAATTCCGCGCTCTCGGGGGTCAACCTGAACGACGAGGCCTCGGCGATGACGACTCTGGAGCGCAGCTACCAGGCGGCCTCGCAGGTTTTCGCCATGCTGAACACAATCATGGCCTCGGCACTGAACTTGGGGGAACAGTCAACGGTCTCCTAGGACGCTTGCGAGGGCTGTGGCAGAAGCGCGCAGTGCGTGGCAGACCCGAGTGTGCGGCGTGGGGCGCATGGCTTTCCTAAGGTGCGGGGCTGCCCGAGGGATTGAGGGGTCTTCTGGGGGAAGAAGATGCGGGTGGATCCGTTTTATGTGGCCAATCTGACGAGCTCTCTGGACAGCGTGCAGGGCAATCTGGAGCAGTTGACCAATGAGCTATCGAGCGGCGTGCGCGTGAACCAGCTAAGCCAGGATCCGTTGGCGGCGGGCGAGAACGTGCTGCTGCTGAACCAGATGCAGCAGGACGACAGTTTCACGCAGTCGTCAAGCATGGTCGAGGGGCAACTACAGGTGGCCGACTCGGCGCTGGGTTCGGTGGTGACACAACTGACGCAGGCCATCTCGCTGGCGACCTCGGCCAACAACGGCACTATGAACGCGAGCGGCGTGAAGTCGGTGGCCAACGAGCTTGCGAGCATACGGGACGAGGTGTTGTCGCTGGCCAACACCGGCTACCAGGGCCAGTACATCTTCGCCGGTGGCCAATCCGGGGCGGCGCCGTTTTCCCTCTCGACGGCCAGTTCGCCCGCGGTGGTCACCTACAACGGCGACCAGAATGTGAACTACCTGCAGACGCCCAACGGGCAGACGATCCAACTGAACGTGCCCGGCAGCCAGATCTTCACCGGCGCTGGGGCGAACAGCGTTTTCGGCGCACTCGACAGCCTGATTGCGGACTACTCGAGCGGGAAGGTCGATACCGTCCAGGCGGTGAACGACACGACCGCGCTGGGCACGGCGCTGAACTATCTCTCGCAGCAGCGGGTGACGATTGACAACTCGCTGACGCAGTTGACGGCGGCGGGGGAGGCGGTTTCGGCCTTGAAGACCCAGCTGGCGGCGGCACAGACGAACCTCATGCAGGCCGATATCGCGCAGGTGTCCTCTCAGCTCTCGCTGAGCGAGACGCAGCAGACGGCGCTTGAGGATGTGATTGCGCAGTTGGACTCCTCGCAGAACGATCTGTTCAGCAAGCTGCCGGCCTGAGAGCGGAGCGTCTTTTGGTTGCGGAGGCACAGGCGAGGCGGGCGCTGGCCTCCCTCAGAGCGCGCTTCTCACAAGCGAGCAGGTGCCGGCGCGAGCAATTCGGGCAAAGAGTGGCGAGTTTTCGGTCAAAAAAGGGGTCTTTTTCCGCCAAAACCGGGTTTTCTGTTGACGGATGAGTTAACGGCAACAAGTCGTATTCCATTGATTACAATATACTTAGATTCACGTTGACTGTGAATCACAGGAAGACAGTGCCACCAGGGGGGGGGAGGGTCGGTCCCCGGCGGTTCGGCCAATCCAGATGAATTTCTTTGTTTTCTTCTATTTGCACACCCTCTGGCTCGCTGCGGGCTTTTGAGGTGCACTGTCTAACTGTCTAAC
>JBAVMZ010000203.1:0-21599 GCA_049690595.1 Occallatibacter sp.
ATGCTGCGTGTGTAAGCGAACCACTTCGCGGCCTGCTCCGGCGTCCACGCGCCGCTCGGGTCGCGCACCCCCGCGCCAATCGCCACCGAGGTCACCAGGCCGGCATCGACCGCGCGCGAGAAGTAGACAACGCCCTTCCACTCGGCGCGCGTCAGCACGCCGCCGAAGCCGACGGGGGGCGCGGCTGGCTTGGTATCGTCGTTGTCCTGGAAGTAGGTGGTGTTGGCCCAGGTGCCGCTGACGCGCACGTAGGCCGGGCCCAGGGCCGCCGCCAGCATGCGCAGCCGCGGATTCCCGAGGTCGATGGGCGCGCGGTAGCGGTAGAGGGAGGCGGGCATCCCGCCGGGAGTGTCGGCCGGCTTGACGTCGGCGGTCGCCGTGGGGCCGGTCGCGGCCTGCTTGTAGGGCGCCCAGAAGCGGCCACCGGTGACCTCGACCATCTCGATGTTGTAGGACTGGAAGCGCTCGTCGACTGTGCCGATGCTCTTCAGGTGCACGGGGTCAATGGCGACCGGGGCAACGGACTGCGCGCGGGCCAAGATCGCGGCGGCAGGGAGCAGTGCGGCTAGCAGCACGGCGGTTAGGGCAGGATTCTGTCTCATCGGAACTCTTTCCAGGGCGGAGCGGGGCGCTCAGTCCTGACCGCTTCTTGTTATTCAAGCGGTTGAATACGAATGTAAACCATTCTTCGCCGAAACGCGGCGGCTGTCAAGAGATTCCTGGCCGGGGAGTTTTCCGGCGGACTTCCGGCACGACGGAAGAGGCTGCGGAAGAAGTCCGAAGGGATGGCGAAGATGACCGAAAACCATCGCGCAGGGGCTGGTTCAGACCCGATCTATTGGGGCTCAATCATCTGCGGACCGGGGCCCGACCGAGTCTCGTTCTTGTACGCCGTGCGGGTGGGCCGGCGCAAGCTGGCGCGGGGATCTTCGAATCTGAACCGCATTGATTCTTCGGCCCGGAGCAGTGTTCAGGAGTTCAAAGCGGCCCTGTCAGGCAGGTTTCCGTTGCGGCGAAGGGCTGGCCGTGGTTCAATTGACGACAATGGCGTGCATCACAAATCCTCTTTGTAGTGGTCTGCTGGCCGGTCCCGGCCCGGGGGCTTGTTGTCGCCGCAGCCGCTAAAGCAGGCAGCGCGGATCTGTGCGCCGGCCATTCGCAGCAACGGCCATTCAGCGGATTCCGATTCCCTACAATTTCGATCAGTTTCTTGCGAGGAGCATCGATGAGCACGAACGCGACTTCCTTTCGCCGGGCCGCATGGCTCGCCAGGCTGCTGGCCGGGGCCGTCATCCTGGCCACCTTCTCCACGGTCCTGCTGTCCGCCCAGACGCTGGTGCCGGCCGACCCGGACCGCTACATCAAGGACATCCAGGCGCTGACGACGCCGCAGATGGAGGGCCGCGGCAACGGCTCACACGGGCTCAAGCGCGCCGAGAAGATTCTGGTCGAGCGCTATCGCAGCCTGGGCCTGGAGCCGAAGGGCACCAATGGATTCCTGCAGCCCTTTACCGTCATCACCGGCGCGGAACTGAAGAGCAGCAACCACCTCACCGTGGAAGGCAAGAGCGGCAAGACCACGCTCGCGCTCAAACAGGACTGGGTGCCGTTCAGCTTTTCGGCCTCGGCGACAGCGAAGGCGGGTCTGGTCTTTGCCGGCTACGGCATTACCGCCGAGGACCGCAAGTACGACGACTACGCGGGTCTCGACGCCAAGGGCAAGATCGTGGTGGTGCTGCGCGGCGAGCCGGCGGCTTTCGAGAAGAACAACACCGAACCCAGCGCGCACGCGCAGTTCGTGACCAAGGCCATCAACGCGCGCAACCACGGCGCCGCGGCGCTGTTGCTGGTGAACGGCAAGCTGGGCAAGGGCGAGGAGGATTTGCTGACGCGCTTCGGCTCGGCCAGCGGCCCCGAGGATGTGGGCCTTCCCTTTGCGCAGGTGAAGAACGCGGCCGTGGAGAGCTGGTTCGCCGCCTCGGGGACAACACTGGCAGCTGCGCAGGAAAAGATCGAGAGCGCGAGCGCACCCGCGTCGTTCGCCTTCCCGGCGGAACTGCACGCAACGCTGGAAACCGCGGTGGAGAAGAAGAAGGCGGTGGTGAACAACGTTCTTGCCTACCTGCCCGGCAAGAGCGACGAGTACGTGATCCTGGGCGCGCACTACGATCACCTGGGCCGCGGCGAGTACGGCTCGCTGGCGCCCTCGCAGATTGGCACCTTCCATCCCGGCGCCGACGACAACGGTTCCGGAACCGCCGGCCTGCTTGAGTTGGCGCGCATTCTCGCCCCGCTCAAAGGGCAGCTTCCGCGCGGTATTCTCTTCGAGTCGTTTGCCGGCGAGGAGCTGGGCCTGCTGGGCTCGGCAGCATGGGTCAAGGAGCCCACGCTGCCCATCGACAAGGCCATCGCCATGCTCAACATGGACATGATCGGCCGCATCCAGAAGAACACCATCTATGTGGGCGGCGTGGGTACGGGCGCGGGGCTGAAGCAGACCGTGGAGGCCGCCGACGCCGATATCAAGCTCAAGGCCGAGTACTCCGAGAGCGGCTACTCGTCGAGCGATCACACCAGCTTCCTGCCCAAGAAGATCCCCGTGCTCTTCTTCTTCTCCGGTCTGCACTCGGATTATCACAAGCCGTCGGACACGTGGGAGAAGATCGATGCGCCGCAGGCCGCGCGGGTGGTGAACCTGGTTGCGGCCACGGTCATCAAGCTCGACGAAGCGCCACAGCGGCCTGCTTTCCAGGTGGTGGCCGAAGACCAGCGCGCGCGCTCCGGCTCGGGCGGCCCGGGCTATGGCGCGTACTTTGGCTCGATTCCCGACTTCGGCCAGGTGGAAACCGGCGTGCGCTTCTCCGATGTGCGGCCCGGCTCGCCCGCGGCCAAGGCTGGCCTGAAGGGCGGCGACACGCTGATCGAGTTCCGCGGCCAGCAGATCAAGAACCTCTACGACTTTACCGACGCGCTGCGCCGCTCGAAGGTGGGCGACATGGTGGAAGTGACGGTTCTGCGCGACGGTAAACCCTTGAAGGTCAGTGTCACGCTGGAGCAGCGCAAGTAGCCACTGGGATGTGACTCCTGAACTCACTCGACTGGAGGCACGATCAATGGCTCGGTCTTCTCTTCCTCGAATTCAATCCGCGTTCTGGATACTTATCTTCGCCACGAGCTTGGTTTGCGCACAGGCTCCTCAGAAGCCCGCAGCGCCCGCGCCCGATGAGCACGAGCTGCCCGTGCACCGGCTGCCCAATCTCGGCTCTGGCGCGGAGTTCTACTTCTCGCCGGATTCGACGCACCTGATCGGCGACGCCAAGCGCGAGGGCGACGCGAACTATCAGGTCTACACCGCGGGTATCGACGGCACCGACATTCGCCGCATCAACGACAAGGGCGAGGATGCCTGCAGCTTCTATTTTCCCGACGGCAAGCGCATTATCTGGACATCGACCCGCGATCATCTCGACCTGCCCAAGTCAAACTACTCGGACCCCAACGATTACCCGCAGGGCGCCGAGCTTTATTCGTCGAATCTCGACGGCACAGGCGTGAAGCGGCTGACCAACAACACGGTCTACGATGCCGAGGTCTCGGTTGCCTCCAACGGCAAATGGATTCTCTTCGGCTCGCAGCGCTCGGGCAAGATGGAGCTGTGGAAGATGAACCCCGACGGCTCGAATCCGGTGCAGATTACGCATCTGGATGGCTGGGAGCCGGGCGGCTCGTTCGTCTTCCCGGACAACAAGACCATCCTCTTTCGCGCCTGGCGCTCGGCCGACGCCAAGGCCAACAAACGCGGGCTGCCGATGGAACTGTTCACCATCCAGAAAGATGGCTCGAGGCTGCGTCAGTTGACTCACGACGGTGGCACGAACTGGTCGCCGTTTCCGGCGCCGGATGGCCACCACTACGTTTTTGTGAAGGTGCTTCCGCCGCACAACTACGAGATCTATCTTGGCGATCTGAACTCAGAGGAACAGACGCGGCTGACCTACAACGACGCCTTCGACGGCTTCCCATCCATCTCGCCCGATGGCCACTGGCTTGCCTTCAGCTCCTCGCGCGCCGGTGCGCCTGGCTCGCACTCGCTGGCCGTGTTCCTGATGGACATATCGAGTCTTCACATCGGCCCAGGACAGGGCAAGAAGCATTAAGCGGGTGCGCGATGCGGGCTGGCGCCTCTCCATGCCCGCATCGCGCACTCAATCACGAGGCCATGGTGAGAGGCAAGCCCTCACACTGCGACGGAATTGCGCGGCTCCATGCGCGGCGAATCGACTCGTGATCGGAGTGCGTGTCAAACACGCCCACTACGCAGGCTCGGCAACGCGCGCACAGCACCCCTTCCCGCGGTTCGAGCTCCGGTCCCAGGCAGATGCCGCAGTAGGTGATGCCGGTCGCCGATGAGATCCATCCCAGACGGGCCGTATATCCGTCCTGGCTGGCGACAATCGAGAACGGTATTCCATCGCTCATGATTTCCTCGAGAACTCCGTGGGGGAAAGTTCGACATGAAAAACGGAAGGCCCACGATTGCTCGTGGGCCGCTCGGGTGCACCCTGGCGCGATCGTTATGCGCGCGAGGAGCAACACGCCGGCCTGCCGATGAATCGACAACGGCGGCCAGGGTTCGTCGTGAAGTGCGCGCAAGGCAACATACAACCCAGCGTAAAACGCCGACCGCGAAAACACAACTTCCTCCGTGGAAACGTTGTGTGAATTCCGTGGCGGAAACTAGAGCGCAACCAGAGTTGGTGTGGCCTATTGAGCTTGGTGCCGGGTCGCCGCTCCTTGTTGGTCGCGTCGACTTGAGGGCCTTGCCTTCGGGATACAGCCACTCTGGTTTCGCTGTAGACCCGCAGCATGCCTTCGGAGACGAATGGCTTGACACCGCATCCATGCGCCTGTAACCTCTGACTCATGCGGAACCTGTCCCAGAGAATGTTGGCGTGCTCGCCTTGTTGTTGCGCGTGTTGTGCCAAGCAGCGCTCTCTGGCGGACACAGACCGGGTTCGACTTCCCTAGGACCCGCATCGGGATCGAGTTCCACCCGACCCACAGCCAGAAGCTTCTCTGGCCGGTGGGTTTTCTCTTTTGTGCGCGAATTCTCCACCGAACCAGTGCAGCTTCGGCCTCACCCACGACGGCCGTCCCTGGCAGCGCCCCCTTCGCTCGCCGGGCGCCGGCCGCGCACAAGGAGATCCACTTGTACAAGCTCAATGCTGGCAGGGCCTTCCCCCTTGCTCTCGCACTCCTCCTGGCCGCGCAGCCTGCGTTCGCCACCGA
Organism: Occallatibacter sp.; assembly: GCA_049690595.1. Lineage (GTDB taxonomy): Bacteria > Acidobacteriota > Terriglobia > Terriglobales > Acidobacteriaceae > Telmatobacter. Next base: position 5,290 of record JBAVMZ010000203.1, read on the forward strand.
CGGCTACTTCTCCACCGGCTACGGCGCCGCGCAGCAGGGCCATGGCGGCGCGGGCGTCGCCGCGCCCTCCGATGCACTCGCGCCAGCTACCAATCCCGCGGGGCTCTTCCTGGCTGGCAATCGTCTCGACCTCGGCTTCCAGCTTTTCCGTCCCAACCGCTCCGGCGCCATCTTCGGCAATCAGCTTCCCCCGGGTTATCCCGATGTGAACGGCACCTACGACGCCAACCGCGTGGTGAACTTCCCCATCCCCGAGTTCGGATGGAGCCGTACCGTCTCGCCCAAGTTGGCTCTCGGCATCGCCGCCTACGGCAACGGCGGCATGAACACCTCGTACAAGAAGCCGATCCTGCTGCTCGGCACCACCCGCGGCGGCGTCGATCTCGACCAGTTCTTCATTTCTCCCACAGTGTCCTATCGTCTGAATCGGCGCAACGCCGTCGGCCTCTCGGCCAACATCGTTTACCAGCGCTTCTCCGTCGAAGGCCTGCAGAACTTCGCCAATTCGACCTATTCCACGGACCCCGCGCACGTGACCAACACGGGCCACTCGAATTCCTTCGGCGGCGGCGTGCGCGTGGGCTGGATCGGCGAAATCAACAGGGCGGTGAGCGTGGGCGCGACCTACCAGAGCCGCACGTGGGCGACGGCCTTCGATCGCTACAAGGGACTGTTCGCCGAGCACGGCAAGTTCGACGTTCCCGCCAACTTCGCTGGCGGCGTGGCCATCAAGGCCGGACCGAGGGCAACAGTCTACGCGGACCTCGAGCGCATCCTCTACGGCTCGGACAAGTCAGTTGCAGACTCCGATGCCGCGCAGGCGCAACTCGGCTCGTCGAACGGTCCCGGCTTCGGCTGGCGCAGTATCGACGCCGTCAAGACGGGCGCGGACCTGCAACCAACGAGAGGCCTCACTCTTCGCGCCGGTTATAACCACTCCGGCCAGCCGGTCAAAAGCTCGCAGACCTTCTTCAACCTGCTGGCTCCGGCCGTGGTGCAGGACCACCTGCACGTGGGCGCCTCCTGGAGGCTGAACCGTAGCCGGGAGCTGAGCTTTGCCTTTGTGCACGCGTTCAGCAACACCGTCAACGGCTCTTCCTCCATCCCCGCATCCGCCGGCGGCGGCAACGCCAACCTGAAGATGTACGAAAACTCCTTCCAGATCGGTTTCAGCTCGATCCACGAATAGGTCCGTACGCCAGGAGGTCAGATAATGCATACGATCCTTCAAGGTGAGTGGCCCTGGTACGTTGCGGGGCCTCTCATCGGTCTCTTTGTGCCGGCGCTGCTGTTGGCAGGCAACAAGGTCTTCGGCGTCAGCGCCAACCTGAGCCACATCTGCGCGGCGATAGCGCCAGCAAGGCTCGAGTACTTCCGCTACGACTGGCGCAGGGCGGGCCTGTGGAACCTGCTGTTCCTGGCGGGCGTGGCGATCGGCGGCTTTGTGGCCTATCGTTTTGGCGCGCACGACGTGGCGATCTCCGCGGCAGCGAAGGCGGCGCAGGAGCGGCTTGGGATTCACGACTTCAGCGGGCTGGCGCCGCGCGAGCTGTTCACGTGGCACGCACTGCTGACGGTGCGCGGGCTGGTGCCGATCGTGGGCGGCGGCGCGCTGGTGGGCTTTGGCACCGCCTACGCGGCGGGATGCACATCGGGGCACGCGATTAGTGGGCTGTCTGGTTTCCAATTGCCTTCGCTGATTGCGGTGCTGGGCTTCTTTGCCGGCGGACTGGCGGCCAGTTGGCTGCTATTGCCATTGCTTCTCGGAGGCAGCCTGTGAGCACACACTCAGTGCAATTCGAAGGCTGCGGCGCGACGGACATGCAGGCTGCCGCGCCGAAGACAAGCTGGCTGGCGCTCTCCCTGGGGCTGGGCGTGGCGTTTGGATTCGTGCTGACGCGGGCCGAGGTGGTCTCGTGGTTCCGCATCCAGGAGATGTTCCGCTTCCAGTCCTTCCGCATGTTCGGCATCATCGGCTCGGCGGTGGCAACAGGCGCAATCACGAGCGTGTTGCTGAGGCGGCTGGGTGTACGCGCGCTGGACGGCGAAGCGATCTCCGTGCCGCCGCGGCCGCTGGGGCGCGGTATCCGCTACGCCGCGGGCGGGACGATCTTCGGGCTGGGGTGGGCGCTGACCGGCGCCTGTCCGGGGCCGCTGTTTTCGCTGGTGGGCAGCGGGGTGACGGTGCTGATTGCCGCAATCCTAAGCGCACTGGCGGGCACGTGGCTGTATGGATGGCTGCGGCCGCACCTGCCGCACTGATCGGGTTCGCGAACGAGGTTCGACAACACAAGCTCCTCTCCGCTGCCGGGACGTTCGCCTTTCCCTCGATTCCGATCGGCAAGTACAGCGTGACGGTGACGGCAGCGGGCTTCAAGAAGGAGAAGTACTCGGGAGTGCAGGTTTCAGCGGGCGCGGAGTCAGGGCACAATCCCGGCGGCTCGGTGACGCTGGGTTTGAAGTCGGGCACCAACGCGTTTCACGGTTCGGCCTACTACTACAACCGCAACGAGTTGTTCGGGGCGCAGAATCCCTTCACGCCGGCCAAGCTGAAGGTGCGCAACTACAATGCCGGCTATTCGCTGGGCGGCCCGGTGCTGCACGACAAGTTGTTCTTCTTTACGACATACGAGCATGAGCGCTTCCTGATCGGCGTACCGACGAAGGCCACCGAGCCCACGACGGTGCGGCAGAACTACGCCACCGACATCGTGACCTCGAACGGCAAGGCGGTGAGCCCGGTGTCGAGCAAGCTGCTGACCCCAGGTTAGAGCATTTTCCGAATTCACGTAGACTTCTTCAGGGGAGTGCGAGGTGGCTTTTTTTGAGGAAAGAACCACTTGGGTGCGTGGATCCGGACTACAGCAATTCGGAAAACGCTACAGCGGCACGGCTTGACAACTGAAGGCGTGCGCTTTCAAACGAGTCGTCGAACGAGCTTCTCCGCAGCCTGTAAAGTCGCGCCCTTTCCAAACTCGCCTTGCGCCGGGATCGGCTTGTTAGTATGGTTGCCCCGCGGTCGGATGCGGGACCGCAGGGCAACCATACGAACGAGTCGAGCCGTTTCTACCCTGCCGTTCAGGCCATGGACGACCAGCCGCGCCGCGGGTCGCCTGGATCGTAGACGCGCAGCATGAGCACGGAGGCGATGAGGAAGAAGACGCCGCCAAGGACGAGCGCGGCGACGCGGTTGTCGTTGAGCAGGTGCTGCATGACCCAGCCGAAGAAGAGTGCGGCGATGATCTCGGGCAGCACGATGAAGAAGTTGAAGATACCCATGTAAACGCCGCTCTTCTCCTCGGGCAGCGAGCCGGAGAGGATGGCGAAGGGCATGGCCAGCGTGCTGGCCCAGGCGATTCCGACGCCGGTCATGGAGAGCAGCAGGAGAAACTTGTTGTGGATGATGGCGACCGAGAGCAGGCCCAGCGCGCCGCAGACCAGGCAGAGGCTGTGCGTGGTCTTGCGGCCCAGCCGCTTGGCCACCCAAGGCAGCAGGAAGGAGAAGGCGAAGCAGACGGCGTTGTACATGCCCGAGCAGAGCCCGGCCCACTCGATACCCGCGGTGTAAGCGGGCGAGTGCGTGTCGGCGGCCCCGAAGACGTTGTGGGCGACGGCGACCGGGAAGTAAAGGAAGATGCAGAAGAGGCCGAGCCAGGTGGCCAGTTGCACCCAGGCCAGCTGGCCCATCGTGGCGGGCATATGCGCGATGGCGTCGAGTATCTCGCGCACGGTGGCGCCAAAGCCCGCGTGCTCGGCGTTGGCCCGCTTGAACTCTTCCATATTGTCGGGCGGGTACTCTTTGGTGGTGAAGACCGTCCACAGAATCGCGACCATGAAGGCAACGGCGCCCACGTGGAAGGAGAAGCGCACGCTGAAGGGGATGGCGCTGGCTGACCCGGAATCGTGCGCGTGGAAGAGATTGACCATCAGGTAGGGCAGCGCCGAGGCAATGACGGCGCCAAGGCCGATGAAGAGGCTCTGCATGGCGAAGCCGGAGGTGCGCTGCTCATCCGGCAGCACGTCGGAGACGAAAGCGCGATAGGGGACCATGCTGGTGTTGATGGAGGCGTCCAGAACCCACAGCAGCCCCGCGGCCATCCAAAGCGAGCTGCTGTGCGGCATGGCGATCAACGCGGCGGAACTGAGCAGCGCGCCGATGAGGAAGTAAGGGCGGCGGCGGCCGAGCGGACCCCAGGTGCGGTCGCTCATGCGGCCAATGATCGGCTGCACCAGCAGCCCGGTCAGCGGGGCGGCAAGCCAGAGGATGGGAATCTGGTCGGCCTTGGCGCCGAGGTACTCGTAGATTGCGCTCATGTTGGCCATCTGGAGGCCCCAGCCAAACTGAATGCCGAGGAAACCGAAACTCAGGTTCCAGATCTGCCAGAAACTCTTTGGAGGTTTGTTCATGTGTTGCTCTCTCCTGTGGCGGGTATTTCTTTCGGCTCTGAAAACTTCATTTAGACAATCGATCCTCTGTTGACAGCCCGTGGCGAAAGGTTCAATTCGTTGAAAGACGTCCCTCAGGGGCTAAAGCCCAGTTGATTCTGTGGGTCTTAGCGGCACGGCTGAAGCCGTGCCCTTTCAAAACGAGTGGCCGGGCGAGTTTTTACGCAACTGTGAGGTTGTGCCCTTTCAAAGCGAATTAACAACCATCTGTTTGGCGGACGACACGAGGGAAGCTCTGAAAAAACGGGCATCCCATTCCCTCAGGGGCTAAAGCCCGGTTCATTCTGCTGGACTTAACGTACGGGCTGAAGCCCGTACCCTTCAAAACCTGACTTAACCACCCGTACCCTTCAAGACCTCGACTTAATCAGAGGTTCCCTAGCGGTCGTAGAGCGTGGCCAGTTCCTTGAGCCGGGTGCTCATCTCGGCGGTCAAGGCGCCGGGGCGGGCGCGCCACTTCCAGTTGCCGCCCATGGAGCCGGGCAGGTTCATGCGCGCGCTGCTGCCCAGCCCCAGCACATCCTGGGCCGGCAGAATCACGGTGTCGGCGATGGAGGCCTCGACGGCGCGGATCAGCACCCAATTCACGTCGTCGTCGCCGGTGAAGTTCAGGTAAGCGCGGGCAAAGGCGTGCTCTCGCTCCACGTCGTCGGCCGAGCGCGTGCTGTCGCCGCCGGCGCCGGAGTTCCACCAGCCCAGCGTGGTGTCGTTGTCGTGGCCGCCGGTGTAGGCCACCAGGTCGCGGGTGTAGTTGTGCGGGCGGAAGCCGGGTCCCTGCGGATCGGTGCCGAAGGCAAACTGCAGAATGCTCATGCCCGGCAGGCCGAAGCGCGCCCGCATGGCCTCGACTGCGTCGGTAATCACGCCGAGGTTCTCGGCCACGATGGGCAACTCGCCGAGGGCGCGGGCGAGCGCATCGAGCAGCGCCATCCCCGGCGCCTCGACCCAGCGGCCGTTGATGGCCGTGGTTTCGTTGCCGGGAACCTCCCAGTAGGCCTCGAAGCCGCGGAAGTGGTCGAGCCGCACCAGATCGAAGAGGCGGAAGGCGCCGCGGAAACGCTCGATCCACCACTGGAAGCCGTCGGACTTCATGCGGTCCCAGCGGTAGATGGGGTTGCCCCAGAGCTGGCCGGTGGCGCTGAAGTAATCGGGCGGCACGCCGGAGACCACGGTCGGCCGTCCCGTCTCGTCGAGATAGAAGACATCGGGGCGCGCCCAGACGTCGGCGCTGTCGTGCGCGACGTAGATGGGAATGTCGCCCATGATGCGGATCGAGCGCTCGTGGCAGTAGCTCTTCAGCGCGTTCCACTGGCGGAAGAACTCGAACTGCCAGAAGCGGATGGCGTCGATTTCCGCGGACAATCGCTGGCGCCAGGCGCTCATGGCTTCCGGTGCGCGGTCGCGGATGGCCGGCTCCCACTCGGTCCAGGCCACGCCGCCGTGCGCGCCCTTGACGGCCATGAAGAGGGCAAAGTCCTCGAGCCAGGGCGCGGCTTCGGCGCAGAAGGCTTGGAACTCGTGACGGCGGGGGTGCGCGGGCTGGGCAAAGAACCGCTCGGCGGCGCGGCGCAGTGCGCCCATCTTGAAGGGGATCACGGCACCAAAGTCCACCGTGTCCGGCGGGAACTCGGGCGCGCCGGTCAGGTCGGTTTCGGTCAGCAGGCCCTCGCCGGCCAACTGCTCGAGGCTGATCAGCAGCGGGTTGCCGGCAAAGGCCGAGAAGCACTGGTAGGGGGAATCGCCGTAGCCGGTGGGATTGAGGGGCAGGACCTGCCACAGCTTCTGTCCAGCCGCGGCAAGAAAGTCAGCAAACTCGTAGGCGCAGGGTCCGAAATCGCCAATGCCGAAGCGGCCCGGCAGAGAGGTGCAATGCAGCAGAATACCGCTGGAACGTGGGAATTTCACCCGCTAACAATACGCCCTACCGCCACGCCCGCGCAAGGAAGCACGGCATGTCTGGCCCGGCCCAGGCTGAGAATTTCCATGCCCCCTGAGAGGCCCCGGAATCCAGCGGAAACGCACCGCCAGGATGGATGCCGCTGCTTCAACTTGCGCGTGCACTTCCGGCGGGACGAGGAATCCTGCGGGAAATGCAAAGGAGCGTGAGGGAACGAGAAAATGGCGGGTTGGGAGCTCTCCTTGAGCATCGACTCGTGGCTGCGGATTCCGGTGACGCCGCCGGCGTATTCGGAATCCACGGCAAGGCCGAGCCTTCGGTCACCGGTTCAACTGCTTGACGAAGAACTCGGCCATGGTGTGGTTGGCCTCGATGGCTTCGGGCAGGTTGGGGTCGTACCAGAAGGCGTGGGGCAGTGCGTCGAAGACCACCAGCCGCGCATCGACGCCGGCGTTCGTGTAGGCGCGGTGCAGGTTGACGGTGCCGGAGAGCAGCAGGTCGCGGCCGCTGGTGACGAAGAGTGTGGGCGGCAGGCCATGCAGGTCGCCGAAGATGGGCGAGAGCACCGGGTCGCGCGGGTCGGTCTTGCCGACGTAGTAGCTGTCGTGCGGGCCGGCATCGGGCGGGTCGAGGTGGCCAGCGAGTCCGCGGAGGGCGTACATGGCCATGGAGTCGCCGTTGCGGGCAAAGTCGCCCATGCCGCTGAAGATGCCGAGGGCGGCGGGCATGGGCAAGCCGAGCTGCTTGATGCGCGCGGCCACTTCGGCGGTGAGGATGGCGCCGGCGGAGGTTCCGTAGATGATGATGTGCTCCGGCTTGTAGGTTTTCAGCAGCTCCTTGTAGACGGCGATGGAGTCGTCGACGGCGGCGGGGAAGGGAGACTCGGGGACAAGGCGGTAGAGGACCGCGACGACCTTGATTTTGGTAAAGCTGGCGATGGGAATTGACTCGGTGTAAGAGCCGGAGTCGGAGTTGAAGCCGCCGCCGTGCAGGTTGAGGAGCACCTTGTCGCGGTTGGCCTCGGGCAAGCCGTCGGGGGTGACGATGCGGACGGGGACGCCGGCGATCTTGTCCTCGACGAGCTGGTTGGGGCAGATTCGGCTCCAGGCCAAGCGGGCGCCGGCGGTGTAGAGGTCGGTGAGGCGGCGGCGCTCGGCGAGCGGCTGCGGCGGACCCTGATCGGGCTCGGCGCTGGAGAGCATTTTGCGCGCCTGCTCACTGAGCGCGGCGGGAACGGGGACGACGCGGGTGACGTGCGCGGCGCCCTGAGCGTCAATGAAGCTGGTGTCGCGGGTGGGAGCTTGGGCCTCGGTGGTGGGCTTGAGGGCCGGCGCCGGCTGCTGCGCGCTCAGCGCGACCGCGGCCAGCAGGGGAAGCAGGGCGAGAGGAAAGAGACGGGACATGGGCAAGCGCTCCTCAGGAACCGAGCTGGTTGGTTGTCGTGGTCTCCCACCCTAGCCGCAAAAACAGAGACGCGGCGAGGGTGGGGCACCCGAGAGTCGTGCCGCCGGCGAGCGCGGGTTCGTTCTTGGCCGTAACGCGGCGTGGCGAGTCAGGCTGCTCCGAAACGCGGAAGAGGAGGACCGGTGCCGCGTTCGCCCGGTAAGCCGGGATGCGTCCACGATAGCAGAGAACTGACTTGGGATTGGGTCCTTGTTCTTTTGGGCAGGGTGGCCGGAAGGGCTGGAACGGCCGGGGGAGGAAAGGCTGGCTAACGAACCCTTTGCTCCGCCCGGCCGGTTGGTTTGGAACATCAGTGCGGAAGGACCAGGAGACCGGTTTCAAGCAGCCTCTCCGTGAGCCGGTCGATGGCGCGGGGAAGCTTGTAGGAGACGGTACGGACGCTCATTCCGAGCAAGGTGGCTGCTTCGGCCTGCGTGTATTCCTGGAGGACGATCCGGCTCAGCAACTGGCGGTCGAGCGAGTCCAGATTGCTGAGGCACTTCTCCACGTCGAGGACGAAGATGACCGCGTCCTCGAAGGTGCGGACGGGCCGGCTCGACGCCCATCCCCGGGCGATGGGATCGCTCAGGATGGACGGCGCACGGCCGACCTGCATGGAAGCATACAAGTAGCGTCGAAGCAGGCTCTCAGTATGCTTGCGGTAGAAGGCGAGGCTGATGTGCGGATCGCAAGAAGAGTCCTCTGGGGCCGTTTTGCCGGAGTGTTGCCGCCTTTCGGTCCACGTCTTTTGCGGCGGCTGCCAGGCATCCTGGGACCAACGGAAAGGCAACTGCAGGGCGGCGCTCATTCGGCACCTCCGGCGGCATCCGCCACCGCCCACACCTTGAGGAGCGGCGTTCGGGACGGACGGCCCCGGCGCTTCCGCGTCTCCGGCGCAGGAAAGTCCTTCAGCTTGATCTCACACTGCCTGCAATAGACATTCCCTTCGGTTTGGGGGCGGTACCAAAGACATCCGCACCCTTCGCAAACTTTCAATTGCACGCGCATTTCCATGACGAACACTCCATGTTCTCTTCTTGTCCCGACGGAGGAGCCGGTTTGTGGCTACGCCGCGGGGGGGAGAAAAGCGGGTCCGGCAGCTCGGGGTTCTTGCGCCCCGATGGGGGATTGCCAGCCTCGTTCTCTCGTTTCGTGTCATGCTCATAGCGCGCAGAATCTGGAATTTTCGTTCTGGCCATCCCGGACGCCTCTGCGAGCGCTGCGGGGAGGGATTGTTGTGCCGGGGGAGAACCGCGCAGCCCGGCGGTTGTTCATTGACTCCTGAAAGGGGGCGAGAATCTGTCCCATCTCAGTGGTACAGGTTCGAAATGCATACTTCGGGTTTCCCACAAGCCAGAACGAGATTAAGTAAAACTAATCTAGAGATACACTTCTTTTCGGTCAACCCACCTGGACAACAAACTGCGTTTGTACTTTTCATTCTGTCGCCAAGCGCGGAGAATAGAGGCGAATTGCGGATTCTGTATTTCTGCCAGAAAACTCCCCAGTCTCCTTGCGTTGCCATTGGCAAATTATCCACAGATGAACTTTACCCAGATGCACGAGCGGCTTCGCCTGGAACTGCTGCGGAGGATACAGCGGGGGACGCTGAGTGTCTCGCTGCTGGCCCGTCAGACCGGCTTCGGCTCGGCGCATCTGTCGAACTTTTTGCACGGACGCCGGCAGCTTTCTCTGGAGGCCATCGACCGCATCCTGGCCGCGCAGCACCTGGGGGCCGCAGACCTGCTGCCGGTGACCAGCCGCGCCGCTCCCGCTCCGGCGGACGGAGAGAGCAGCACCATCCCGGTGGTCTCCCATGCCGCCGCGCTCTTCGAGCCCTTTATCCGCCCCGGCGCGGTGCAGTCCACGCTGCAACTGCCGTCAGGGATTCTGGAGACGATCCGCGCCCGTGTTTCCAACCAGCGCCGCACCTGGCAACGCTTTGTGGCCGTGCGCATTCCGCTGGCCGACGCGCTGCCGATGGAGCCGCTGGTGCTGCCCGACGCGGTGGCGCTGATCGACCGCCATTACAACTCGCTGATGCCCTACCGGCCGAACCGGCCGAACCTCTACGCCGTGCGCCAGGGCGCGCAACTGACCCTGCGCTATGTGGACTTCGCGGCCGGCCGGCTGGTGCTGCGTCCGCACTCGATCGCCTATCCGGTAGATCTGATCGAAATCGGCCCGAGCGAGTCTCCCGGCGACCTGATTGCGGGCCGGATCGCGCTCATCCTCAACGAGCCGTGAAAAAAGCGCACCCGCCGGGAGCAGCGGCCGGTCCGGGATTCGCCCGCGAGCTCAGGCAGCGGTTCGTTTACTGTGAGGAAAAGATCGCCGGGTTATGGCGGACGGGTGCGCTGGCGAAGATCGGGTATTGCGGCGTCGCCCCAGCTTCTGCCGAGGGACTAAGGGACTAAGGGACTGGGGGAGTGGGGAGTGGGGTTTTCCCGCGCCTCGTTGGTGGGCGCGGGAAGATCCCTGGGTGGCGATTTCCGGAGCGTGTGGCGAGGTTCTAAGCCGGGGTCAGGGATGGCGCCGCTGCTGCGGTCTTCTCCGCAAGGGGACGGAGCAGCAGGACCGCCGTGACGCCCAGCGAGACGTTCTGGGTCATGATCTCGACGATGTGAATGTAGCGTTGGGCAGGAACCATCATGGCATTGGGCACCAGCAGAGCCGCGCCTCCGCCGGCAATCCACACCAGCACACCCACGGCCAGAGCCGCCTGCCAGCGCGGAAGGCGCAGTGTGTAGACGATCGGCAGCACGGCGAGCGTCATCAGTGTGCCCCGGCCCCACTGGTAAACCCAGAACCAGATGCCCAGCGCCGCCGCTTGCTCCGCGGCGTGGGGGTAGTACTGCTTGGTGAAGAATTGAAAGGTGATGGCGCCGAAGATCGAGTAATAGACGAGGTACGAGAAGCCGGCCACGAGCACCAGCGGGATGGCGAGCGCCGGCGAACGATGCGCGACGGGCCGGGCCAAGGGATCGGTAAGCTTGAGAAGCCGGGTGAGCGCGACGAGCACGGCCGCCGCGAGCAGGTAAGAGACTGTGCCGCCGGTCAGGTCCCGTAGGGCCTCGGCCTTCATGGCGGGATAAAAGAGCGCGCCCTCGGAGAGCGTGCAGACCAGGCCCACCACCACGAGGGCGAGGACCAGCGCGCCATACTGCGCCAGGAGATTCCGCGGCCCGAAGCGAGCCACCGGAGCCAGCGAGGCCACGATGAGGATGCCGGCGAGCCACCACAACCAGAAGTGACCCGCACCCAGGGCGGAGACCGTGAAGCAGAGCCCGCCCAGCAGACAATAGGCGACTACGCGTAAGTTCATTTCGATTGCCCCCTTTCCTTTTCGTAGAGTGAGATGGATCGTCTGGCCCAGCCGAGCCGCATTTCGTACTCCTCGATGCCGCACTCCAGCGCCAGCCGCCCGGAGAGCGGCATTTCCGCTGCGTGAGACCCGAGAAATTGGCGGAGTTCCGGGAGATACGCCTCGATTTGGTTGGCCACCTCGCGCAGGAACGAGGCCGCCCGGGCCGGGCCCGCCGCATCGTCCATAAAGGCAAAGCGGAGGATGAGGCCGGGGATGCCGCGCATCACGTCGTCGCGGGTGACCGGCTTGTGCATCCAGGCCCGGAAGGCCTCGATGCCGGCGGGCGTGGCGCGGTAGACGCGGCGCGGGCGCAGGCTCGACGGCTCTTCGACCGTGCTTGCGGCCATGCCGCGGGCCTCGAGCCGGCGCAAGGCCGGGTAAATGGCGCCGGGACTGTCGCTGTAGCTGCCCATGGCGGTGGTGGCGAAGAGCTTTCTCAGGTCGTAGCCGGACATGGGTTGCTGGTGAATGAGACCCAGCAGGGCGTAGCCGAGGATGGATTCGGTTTCCATAGTACGTAGCGTACTATTACGCAATGTACTATCGATGTCAAGCAGTTTTTTGCGTCGCCACGCTGGGGGCCTTTTGGGATTCCGGGCAACGGCGCCTGGGACTTGGCCTATTCCAGTCTGGCTGCGTGAGTACCGAACGATTCATCGACGCGAAACGTTGCCCTTTTCCGGTCGCCGAGAAACGTGAGCCCGTGCAGAGTTCTTTTGATCGCTTTCCCCAGCGTGAGCGCTGCCCCGTCGTCGGCAACGATCAGGTAACCCATGATGCAGGCGCCGGGCGTGGGTCTGCGTCGAACGATCGGCCAGGCAAAATAGAGAATCAAAACGGGGATATCGAGAGCGAATGAAGTTTCGGTGAGCAGAGCATCGCCAGGCGCCGGCGATGTCCGCTCGAAATTCCATGCAAAAAAACCGGTCCGCCTCCATTCGGTCAGGGTCGGAAGAAGGCCAAAGATCGCGCTCAGGGCCGTTACAGCGAGAATGAAGTCCAACCAAAAGGCAATCGTTCTGCGCCACCACCCGGAAACGGGCGGTCCATTCTTTGCGCACGGGGCATGCATTAGCAGGAAGTAAAGGCCGATGAAGAGGCCCGCGAAAGCGAGCGCCCAGGGCGCTGTTCCACCGGCGAAGCGGTACTTGTCCTGTGAAAACTCCTGGTGCAAGCCAATCGTGAACGGCGCTTCCGCGGAACCGAGAACAACCGCCAGTGCTGCCAGCAAAGGAAGAAATAGCCAACGAAAGTGCTTTGCCTTCATGTTGCCCACCAGCATACAACCCGGGCGTTTCAGATTGCGCTCCTGAGACCCAGGATTCTCCTGCCCAAAGATTGAAGAACGCCCGGGGCCGCTAAGATGGTTCAAGCGAAGAACACAATGTCCCTGCTCGACCCCATTCCGTCGCCTGTCGAAGACGCCGACTATGCCGCCCTGGAGTGGGCGCCGCTGCTCGAACTGGTGGCCGGCTACTCCTCTTCGCCGGTTGGCCGCGCGGCGATCGTCGCGCTGCGCCCCTCCAGCGACGCGATATGGATCGAGCGCGAGCACCAGCTCACCGCCGAGCTGCGGCTGCTGCTGGACGAGCAGATCTCCATCCCGCTGGGCGGCCTCTACGACCCCACGCAACATGCGGCCAAGGCGCAGATTCCCGGCGCCGCGCTGGAAGCCGCGGAACTCCAGGCCGTGGCGCGGCTGGCCAACGACGTTGCGTCGTGGCAGGCGCTGCTCGAGTCGCCTCCGGCGCGCGTGGTGGGCCGCCTGCCTGGCCTCTCCGCGCTTTCTGCCACGCTGAGCGCCTCGCTTCGGCCGTTGGCTCAGTCCATCGAGCGCAAGATTCTGCCCGACGGCTCACTGGCCGACGACGCCTCGCCGGAGCTCAACCGGATACGCCGCGACCAGGAGCGGCAGCAGCGGCTCATCGAGGAGTCGCTCCGCGCCGCGCTGCGCAGGCTCTCCACGGAGGGCTCCACGCAGGAAGACCTGATCACCATCCGCGGCGATCGGTTTGTCATCCCGGTGCGCGCGGAGCTGAAGCGGCGCGTCTCCGGCGTGGTGCATGGCGCCAGCTCTTCCGGGCAGACGGTCTACGTCGAACCTCTGGAAACCATCGAGCAGAACAACGAGCTGGTGAGGCTGCTCGAAGAGGAGCAGGCCGAGATTCACCGCATCTTTGTGGCCCTGACGCGGCTGGTGGGCGGCTACGCGCACTCGCTGGTGGAGGGAGCGCGGGTGCTGGCCCAAGTGGACAGCCTGCAGGCGCGCGCGCGCTTTGCCCGGGCCTTCGATTGCGTGGCGCCGCGCATCCATGCGGAGGAAATGCGCCTGGAGGCGGCGCGCCATCCGCTGCTGGAAAAGCGCCTGCGCGCGACCGGCGGCGAGATTGTTCCGCTCACGCTCGAACTGACCGCTGCGCATCGCCAGCTCATCATCAGCGGCCCCAACACCGGCGGCAAGACGGTGACGCTGAAGACCACGGCTCTCCTGGCCATGATGGCGCAGGCCGGGTTGCCGGTTCCGGCCGCGGCGGCCAGCTTCCCTGTCTTCACGGCGTTCCTGGCCGACATCGGCGACGCGCAGTCGATCGAGGCCGCGCTCTCAACCTTTTCCGCGCACATCACGAACCTGGACCGGCTGGCCCGCCTGGCCAACGACCACTCGCTGGTGCTGCTGGACGAACTCGGCTCCTCGACCGACCCCGAAGAGGGTTCGGCGCTGGCCGTCGCCATCGCCAGCTTCTTTCTCACGGCGCAGGCGTGGACGCTGATCTCCACCCACCACACCTCGCTCAAGGTCTACGGCGCCAACACCCCCGGCGTGCTCAACGCCGCCGCTGGCGTGGACGAGCGGACGCTGGCCCCCAACTACCGGCTGCGCCTCGGCGTTCCTGGCGCATCGGCAGGCATCCAGACCGCCGAGCGGCTGGGCCTGAACCCCACCATCATCGCCGGTGCGCGCCAGCGGCTAGGCTCGCAACAGGTGGATATCGCCCGCTTCCTCGACCGGCTGCACCGCGAGGTGACCGAGCTCGAAGCCGAGCGCAAGCAGGCGCGCGAAGAGCAGTACGCGCTGAACCAGGAGCGGGCGCGGCTGGCCCGCGAAGGCGACATCGAACTGCGCAACCGCACGCGCGAACTCGAACAGAAGCTGGCTTCGCTGATGAAGGAGTTCGAGTTCCAGATGCGCGAGAACGTGCGCGCCATCGACGACCGCGTGGCCCAGCAGAAGCTCTCGAAAGAGGCCGAGCGGCGCATTCAGCGGCTGCGCCGCGAGTTCCAGGAGAGCTTCAACCAGACCGTTGTGGCCCACCGCACCGGCGCCGACCAGGGCGACCAGAACGCGCAGCCGCACCTGCTCCAGCACATCGCCGCCGGCGACCAGGTGCGCCTCAAATCGATGAACAAGATCGCCATCGTGGTGCGCGAGGTGGAGAAGGACCTCTTTGAAGTGGCGCTGGGCCCGCTCAAGATGCGCGTTAAAAGAGAGGACCTCACCGAGCCCCCGCGCCCCGGCGAAGACGCCGCAAAGGGAAAGTACGACCCGCTGGCCGCCGCGCGCCGCCAGAAGGGCGTGCATGTTTCCATCTCGAGCGAGTCGACCGACGACCTGCGCATGGAGATCAACCTCATCGGCCGCACGGTGGACGAGGCCACGCAGGAGCTCGAGAAGTACCTGGACCGTGCCTTTCTCGCCGGGTTGCCGCGAGTGCGGGTGATTCACGGCCACGGCGCCGGCATCCTCCGCCGCGGCGTCCGCGAGTTCCTCAAAGGCCATCCGCATGTAGCCGGCATCGAAGAAGCGCCGCAAAACGAAGGCGGCGCCGGCGCCACACTCGTCGAACTGCGCCAGTAGCGGCTCGTGGCAGCTCAATGGCACAGCGACCAGTCCCGTTCAACGGCCGTCAGCGGCGGTGGTTTATCATCGCAGGCAGTTGACTGTGGAGGTCGCCATGCGCAACATCTTCCCCACCCTGATGCTCGCCCTCGCCTGCGCGCTCGCGCCGGCGCAGCAGAAGAGCATCTACGACTTCACCATGAAATCCATTGACGGGCAGCCCGTGAGCCTTTCCAGCTACAGCGGCAAGGTGCTACTGATCGTCAACGTCGCCAGCAAGTGCGGCTTCACCCCGCAGTACGCGGCGCTCCAAGCGCTCTACGGGAAGTACAAGGACCGCGGCCTGGTGATCGTCGGCGTGCCGGCCAACAACTTCATGCAGCAGGAACCGGGCACCGACGAAGAGATCAAGAAGTTCTGCTCAAACAAGTACAACGTCACCTTTCCGATGATGGCCAAGGTCAGCGTGAAAGGCGACGACCAGGCGCCGCTCTACGGCTTCCTCACCGGCAAAGAGACTAATCCGCAGTTTGGCGGCGAGATCAAATGGAACTTCACCAAGTTCCTCTTCGACCGGACCGGCAAGCCGGTGGCGCGCTTCGAGCCGGCCACAACGCCGGACTCGCCCGAGGCGATTGCCGCGATTGAGGCAGCGCTCGGCCGTTAGGGCGCATCCGGAGCGGCGCAGATCGGACCCCCTCGGCAAGGTGGCCTTTGGCGCGCTCTTTGCGGCGAGCGTGCTCTTCCAGCTCGCGCGGTGGGTTGTGTCTATGCGCTGACCTGCATGTCTCCGAACCGAGCCGGTTGCGGCGGGTGCGATTCGAGCGAAAAAGGGCGGATTTTCGGTCAAGAAGCCGCATTTTCGGCCCAAAAAACGGGCTTTCTGTTTACTGGCAAGGCAATATGGTAAAAATGTATCTTATTGATTCCGCAATGGATATCTCTCAGGAAACCGCGAAAAACACGGAAAATGTGAGCAGGGGGGTGGGGGGTGGGCAAAATCGGTCTCGCGGAGGCGGCTCCGTGCTGCCATGGACCGTGCTTTCTGCCTACTCCCCCGAGTGTCATCTACTTCATTGTGCGCCGGGAGTGGCGAATCGAATGCAACTTCGACGCGTGAAAGATGCGGGCTGAGCGGCCACCGCACCTTGCCCGGCTTAGGGAAGCTCTGAAAAACGGGCATCCCATTCCCTCAGGGGCTTCTATGAGACGGCTGGTATTGTCAAGGTTTTTGTCGTTGTTTTTGCATTTGCTTTTTCCTTAGTGGCGTCTTTTGCTTTTGCATTTGCTTTTGCATTTGCTTTTGCCTTTCGTTCGTG
>JBAVMZ010000204.1:0-5467 GCA_049690595.1 Occallatibacter sp.
CGCCGGCGCCGTCGGCCTCGTAGCGCTTGGTGCCCAACCAGTCCGAATAGGCGTAGTAGACCTTGCCGTTGGTCGAGTTCAGCGTGCCGACCAGGTGCGAGCCGGAGTAGACGTTGGCGTGCTGCACGACGAGCGAGGCATTCAGCTCGGCCACCTGGTTGCCGGAGGCGTCGTGCAGGTAGACCGTCTGCGGCACACCCGAGGCGTTGTCCTTGGAGACGCGCTCGCCGTTGGCGTTGTACTCGTACGGCATCCCGTTCGCCGAGATCATCCGGCCCTCTGCGTCATAAGTATACAGGTGGCTCGATCCCGGCGCGGGGCAGCTCTGCATGTCGAGCAGGTTGCCCACGGCGTCGTAGCAAAAGCCGTTGATCTGGTTCGAAGCGAAGGTGAACGAGGTCTGGTAAACCGAGCCTTGGTAGGTGCCGCTGGCCGTTTGCGTGGCGCGATTGCCGTAGCGGTCGTAGGTCCAGGTCAGCGTCAAACCCGAGAAGGCGCCGCTCGACGCGGTGGCGGTCTTCAGATGGTTGAACTCGTCGTAGGTGTAGCCCCAGTTCCCGTTCACCGTATCGGTCGAGGCCGTCAGGCTCCCGTCCGCGGCCGGGCTCATCCCGGCGGCGTAAACGGTGTTGCTGGAGGGGTCCTTGTAGACAATCGAGGTCAGCCGTCCGCGCCCATCGTAGGCATCGGTTTCGGTATGGCTGTTGCCGAGGGTGGCGCTGGTCAAGCCGAACGCCCCGTAGAGGATGTTGGACAAGTTGATCGAAGTCGTGGATTGGAGCTGTGTGACCGCATCCCCGGAGCTGTAGGTCCAGGTGGTCGTGTGCCCCACGCCATCTGTGGGCGGGTGGCCCCGGTCTCAAGACGGGTTTCATCAAGTTGAGGGTGCCCCCGGTCCCTCGCAGTTGGGGACCGGGGAGGGTACTGGACGGAAGGATTGGTCGGGGCGGAGGGATTCGAACCCCCGACCCTCTGCTCCCAAAGCAGATGCGCTACCAGACTGCGCTACGCCCCGACGCTGTGCCTTCATTGTAACGCGGATCGAGAGAATCCCCGGCAACCGCAGGGAGCGGCGCGGGGGTCAATGCGGGTGCTCCGTCTCGGCCGGCCTGGGCTCGGTGGGGGCGGGCTTGGGAGTCTCTTTGTTGTCCTTGGGCTCCGGCGCAGGCTTTGGCGTTTCGCCGGGGGCCGGCGTGGGCCTGGGTTGATCGCCGGGCTGGGGTTGGGCCTGCGGAGGAGGCGTGGGCGCGGGAGGATTGGGTTGCTGGCCGCCCGGGTTTACCGGCTGATTTCCGGGACCGGGCTCGACGGCCGGCCTGGGCGCATCCGGGCCGGCGGGCTGCGGCGTTTCCGGGTGAGGCGGCGGCAGGTGGGCGGGGACAAGCGCGACAATCTCGTAGCTGCCGCAACGCGACTGCACGTCGGGGTTCGTGGGGCGGGGGTCGATGTCGTGCTCGTACCCGCGCATCAGGGCGGGGTGCTGGTGGGCAAACCGGGCGACAAGCCGCCTGTCGTTGCCGGTGTAGTAGACGGTAATCCGCCGGTGCGTGCCGGCAAACCCGCGGCAGGAATCGGCGTGGCTTTCGTCCATCGACTCACGCGTCCATCCCTTGACTGGCGGCACGGCCGCCTTGGCCTCATCCTCCCGGTTGGCAAAGACAACCACGTAGGTCTTGGGCTCGGGATTGACGTCGTCGAGATAGCGATCGTCGGCGAGGGGTGCGTCGGCGGCGGGCTGGGTTGCGACCGGGGCGTTGGGGTGGAGGCGCGCACGCACGGCGCCGATCCAGCCGAAGTGGAGGGCGGCCCAGGCCGTGACGCCGAGGCAGGCAAAGGTCAGCAGGAAGATGGCCAGGATCTCCATCCACCCCAGGCGGTGGCGGGGCTGGTCAGGGAGTGTTCGGGCGGCGCGCGGCGCGGCGGCGGCGCTGAGCCGCGCCATTTCGATGCCGATGTTGTCCTGTCCGCCGGCGGCGAGGGCCAGATCGAGGAGGGTCTGGGCGGCCTTCTCGAGCGAGAGATTGGGATCGGCGGCAACCATCTGGACCTGCTGCTCGGCGACATAGCCCCAGAGGCCGTCGGAGCAGAGCAGCAGCGTGTCGCCGGGGGCGAGCTGGTGCTGATCGGTATCGATCTGCACCTCGGGGGTGTGGCCGAGCGAGCGGGTCAGGACCGAGGCGTCGGGGTGGTGGAGGGCTTCTTCCGGGGTGATGAGGCCGCGGTTGAGCAGGGCCTGCACGGCGGAGTGGTCGCGGGTGAGGGGGGTCATGCGGCCGTCGCGGCAGAGGTAAGCGCGGCTATCGCCGATGTGTCCCACCCAGGCCCGGGCGCCGGCGGCATCCAGTTGGACGATGGCAGCCACCACCGTGGAGCCCATGCGATGGTTGGGGGAATTGGGGGCGCTGGACTCGGCCAGAATGGCGCTGTTGGCTGCCGCGGCAGCCTCGCGCAGCGCCTGGTCGGCGGGGTAATCGGCAGGCCGGGAGGCCAACTGCTGGTGAAACTCGCGGACGACGATCTGGGAGGCGAGGGCGCCGCCGCGGTACCCGCCGATGCCATCGGCGACCACCAGAAGCTGGCCCATCGGGATGCTGGCTTTCCAGACCGAATCCTGGTTTTCCTCGCGGACCAGCCCGCGATCGCAGCGCTCGGCAACCGTGATGGCCGGGAGACGGACCGGCGGCGTTCGGGTCATGCTTGCACCTCAGAGAACAGACGAATCCCGCACTCCTGAGTTATGCGCGAGAACGCAGCCGATCTGCGCACGGTTCCGGTGGAAATCGCGATTTCGGTTGCCGGCAATGTGTTTGCCACGCTGCTGGGCCTTTCCGGGTCAACAGGTTGAGTCTACTTCGGTTCGCTGTCGCGCTTCCAGAGGATTCCGATGACCAATGCAATCAAAGCTACCAGCATCGAGCCCAGGTACACCATCAGGTCGCGGTATGCGTGGCGCAAGGCGATGGCCTTGGCCGGGGCTTCCTTGCTGGCCGTGTAGCTGCACGGATGCACCGGGGCGAGGTGGCCGCTCTCGTCTTCCCCGTTTTTGGGGATAACGTGGTGCGGCACGGCACCCTCGGCAATGTCCGGCACGAGCGGAGCACGCGGAAGCTCAGCGGGGAGCGCGGCCGGCGCCGGGGGCATACCGGGCCGCTGCGGACGGGTTGGGGTTGGCGGACGCACGGGCGCCGCCGGCGGACAGGGCGGCGCCTCGAGCTTCCAATCCTCGGCCGCGGCTTCTTCCAGAAGGTTGGCCTCGAAGGCCCATCGCGAGGGAATAATGACGCTCACCTGGCGTCCGATCCAGGGCAGCTCGTAGATGGGGCGCATGCCGCCGCCCAGAGCGATGACGGGCAGCAGCACCACCGGCAGCAGCGCGATGGCCGATTCGGTGGTCGAGGACCCGGCGGAGATGGCGAGCCCTATCCCGGCGCCAATCATCGAGGCCAGCAGGAGCGTGGAGAGATTCACCAGGAAACTGCCGTGCAGGTGGCACCACAGGTAAACAACGGCCAACATGCTGGCGCACTGGAAGGCGCAGAGGACAAAGAGAACCGCGAGCTTGGAGAAAACATAGGGGACGAGCTTGAGGGTGACCATCCGCTCGCGGCGGTAGATCGTCCACTCGCCGACAATATCGCGCGCGGCGTCGTTGCATCCGAACCAGACGGCGGCGATGACCATGAGGAAGTGGATAATGAGCAGCTTCTGCGGGGCGTCGGCGTCGCCAGGATGCAGGTCCGTGCCGATGAGGCAGACCAGGATGGCAAAGAAGGGCGCTTGCCCCAGCAGGATGGCGGTCTGGGCCACGTCGCGCGTCTTGACGGTGATGTTGCGCCGGACCAGCGAAACCCACTGCCGGAAACCCCACTGCTTGCGCGGCGCGGGGGCGCCGGAGGTGGTGGGACGGGGCGAGGCAGCAGGCTGCGTGCCGTGCCGGTCTTTGACGTACTCCTTGAAGTACTTCGAGGCCTTGTATCGCTCTTCCCAGGTCTCGGTCCGCGTCTCGTTCGGAATCTCGTTCATGCCCGCCTCGATCATGTCCGGATCGTGATCGGGAGGGAGCGGATCGACTGTTGGGTTAAAGAAGCGGAGCGAGTCCGGATAGGCGGGGCCGAAGTAGACCAGCCGTGCCGGCCTGGGGGCGACGGTCTTGTCCTCCGGCTTGAACCGCGAGAGCATGATCAGATCGTCGAAGAGGCGGTAGACCTTCAGGCTCGGCTGGTGGATGGTGGTGACCACCGTCTTGCCCGAGCGGGCCAGTTTCTGCAGCAGTTGCACCACTTTCAGGGCGTCCTGCGACGAGAGCCCGGAGGTCGGCTCGTCCAGGAAGAGCACCGGCGTGTCGGTCATCAGCTCGAGCGCGATGTTGACGCGCTTGCGCTGCCCGCCGGAGAGGAGTTTGCGCTCCGGCGAGCCGATGACCTTGTGCACCGTATCCTCGATGCCGAGGTCGTGGGCCACCTTCAGGATGCGGGTTTCGATCTCGTCGTCGCGCAGGTCGGTGCGCAGCCGCGCCGAGTAATAGAGCGCCTCGCGCACGGTCAACTGCGAGTGGACGATGTCGTCCTGCGGCACGTAGCCCATCTGCTGGCGGAAGAGCTCGTACTGCTGGTAGAGCGGCTTCTTGTTGAAGAGCACAGTTCCGGAGACGGGCGGCGTGTAGCCGTTCAGGGCTTTGAGCAGCGTGGTCTTGCCGGCGCCGGCCGGCCCCATCAGCGCCACCAGTTCGGAGGGGAAGATGGTGAACGAGATCGGGTCGAGCAGGCGGATTCTGGCGCCCTGGGTAGCCATCACCGAGATCTCTTCGGCCTCCAGCGTCACGTTGCCGTGATAATCGCGCTTGGCCAGTTGCCCCCCGGCGGTCAACTGGAAGCGGAAGCTGCCCAGGCCGATCTCCTGGCCAACCTTGGCCAGCACCTTGCCGGAGACGCGCACGCCGTCGATGTACGTGCCGTTGCGCGAGCCGAGGTCCTCGACCAGCATGCCTTCGCTGGTGCGGGTCAGCCGAGCATGACGCCAACTGACCATGGGCTGGCTGGGCAGCGGCACGTCGCATTCCGGGTCGCGGCCGACGACCATATCGCTCTTGCCGGCGGGGAAGTTGACGGTGTTGTAAACCGCCTCGCCGATGCCGGTCAGCTTGCCGGTGGCCAGCAGCCGCTTGGCAGGGACTCTGTAGGAACCGAAGTAGACATCGTCGGTCTCCGTGATCGGCGCGCGGTCAATGCGGTTGCCGTAACTGCCGACGTAGGTGCCGTTGCTCGATTTCAAGTCCTCGAGGATGTACTGGCCGTTCTCCCGGACGATCCGTGCGTGGTCCCAGGTAATGGTGGGCAGGTCGAGCGGGAAGGTGGACTCCGGGTTGCGACCGATGGTGATGACGCCGGGGACCGCCTGGCGGCCGGACGGAGGGCCGGACGGCGTGGTGAGGGGCCGCTCCGGCTGCGGGGCTGGATGAGGCTGGGCC
>JBAVMZ010000205.1:0-10663 GCA_049690595.1 Occallatibacter sp.
GCCACGAGCGCCAGGACCGCCAGAAGCCCCGCGGCCACCAGCAAGTGCGTGGCGTGCGCGGTGATGCCCCAGCAGGCAACCGCCCCGAGCGCCCACCGCTCCCGGCGCGAGAGCGTCGAGCGGGCGAAGACCAGCAGGAAGAAGGCGAGATAAACCAGCGGACCCAGCACGTCCGGCATGACGAAGCAGGCATACCAACTGGCGCTGGTGAGCACGCTGAGCAGCGCCAGAACGGCCAGAAAGGCGACGACCGGCCGCCGCGGCGCGAAGACGCGGACCACCAGCCAGACGACCCAGGCCACCAGCTGGCACTGGAGCGCGGCCACCGGCCAGGCGGAACGGTTCCAGTGGAAGGGCAGGATGCCGAGGCTGTAATGGAAGGAACGGACGCCGTAGTATTCCGAGAACTGGCGAAGGAAAAGCGCGCGGGCCACTGCCGGCCCCTGGCCCAGGTAACTCATCGAGTCGGGATAGAGCAGCGGATAGCCGTTGTAGACCGCCGGCCAGAAGAGCATCGCGGCGCCCAGCAGGACGGCCGCCGTATGTGCCAAGCGTGGCTGCTCGCGGCAGGTGCGGACAAGCGCCAGCCAGGCGCCTTTCAGACGGTCCAAGGCAGTAAGGATCCTTTCGTAAGCCTGTGTCGTGGTCGCTCCCCATGCTATCACCGGACGCGGGAAGAACGGCCGGCTGAGGTATGTCAGCGAGGAGGACGGATGCCGATGACGGCCATCATGCGGCCGGCGTGGCCACGCGAGGCGCGGTGCGAGAAGAAGAGCTCACGGTGGCAACTGGTGCAGCCGCCAACCGCCTGGATCGCGCGCGGCTTGAGGCCGGCGGCCAGCAACTGGCGGCGATTGGCCTCCACCAGGTCCAGATGCAGCGCCGGGCCGATCGGCGAGTGGCCGGGCGCGCGCTGGGTGAGGAAGAGCATCGGGTAGCGGGTGCGGATGGGGTCGGAGTCGGAGACCTCGGCGAAGAGCTCGCGGGTGTAGGCGAACTGCGACTCGAACTCGGAGAAGACCTCCTCGCCGACCGCGTAACAGCAGGCGCCGACGCCGGGGCCGATGGCCGCCACCAGGTCTTCGGACCGGGAGCCGAACTCCAGCCGCATCCGTCCCACGCCGCTCTCCACGATGCGCTTGACCGTGCCGCGCCATCCTGCGTGAAAGGCGGCTACGACGCGGCGACGGCGGTCGGCCACCAGAACCGGGATGCAGTCCGCGGTCTGCACGCCGACCAGCAGCCCCGGTTCGGCCGTCATCAGGCCATCCGCCTTCCGTGGCTGAGGGCGGGAGGCATCCTCCGCCCCGGCCACCACCGCCCTGTTCGAGTGAATCTGCCGGACGGTGACCAGCGGCGTCTCCGCGCTGCCTGTGATGGCCTCGGCAAAGAGCCGGCGATTCCGCTCGACGGCCTCGCGGCTGTCTTCGGCGGTGAAGCCCAGATTCAGTTCCCCAGGGGCATCTTCGGGGCAATAGGCGCGGCTCACGCCCCCCAGCCGCGTGCTGAAGCCGTGCCAGAGCCAGCCGGCATCCTTACCGCCGAGCGCGGCCCATCCCGGCACAGGCAGCCAGCCGACGCCGTTCGCCGCCATCCGCGGAACCGGCGCCGCACGGGCAAGCTCCAGCGGGTCCTTGCGGGCCATCCGCATCCGCGCCGTGACCCCGGCGGCCTTGCCGCACAGGCTGCGCTTGAGGCCCGCCTCGGCAAAGAGCGCGTCGATGCGGCGAATCTCAGAGTCGGCTTCCAGGCGCGTGTGGGGCGGCGAAGGCATCTGCCCTCATTCTACCGGGAAGCGGATGCGCCGCTGTAGAGGGCAGAAGACATGGGCCTGCCTTCCGGCAGGCCCGCTTGAGAGGCATTTTCAGGGAGGGAGTCCAGAGGGGGTTTAGAGAAGGGGTCCGGTGAGGACCCTCGAAAAGGAGTGGATACCTTTCTTGGAAGGGTGATACATCGGGGAAGCCTCTGCTTGTTATCCGGTTAGATGCACCCGGAAGGGAAAGGTTGCAACCGCTTCCGGAGCGCCGCGGTGGAAAAGCTCGGCGGCTGCGGGAATCGCCAAAGGGAGGTTATCGAAACGGAACGCCCCGTAAACACTTCACTCATATTCCGGTTGCATAAACCGCCTGGAGTTGTCACTCTTTTTGATGTGAACAAGCGGTGGCGCTACATCCTGTACGCTGGAATCCTCGTCGTCGCCGGCTGGCTGGTCTACACCTACCGGGAAGACCTGGGCATCGTCGGCCCGCACGGCATCGGGGCAAGTTCGCCCACGGTTCCCGACGCCAGCTCGGCGGCCAGCGCCCATCCGCCGCGCATCAACTGGCAGGAAGTCGACCGCCCGAAGGAAGGCTTCAAGCTGGAGATGCCGAGCGACGTGAAAGAGATCCAGGTGCCCGCCTACAACGAATCCGGCGGCACCGAACCGGTCAGTATTCTCTACGCGAACCCGGACGGGGGCACAGCCTTCTCCGTGGCCTGGGCAGACGAGCCGCCCGTGGTGCGCGACAACAACCGCCAGCCCGATCGCATTCTGGACATGGCGCGCGACGGCGCCATGGCCCGCACCCAGACCCAGCTTGTCAACGAATCGCGCAACAACCTGGGCGGCAACCCGGCGCGCGACTTTGTGGCGCGGAACTCCGGGGGCGGCGTCCTGGACTCGCGGCTGATCGTCGCGGGCAACCGGCTCTATATGCTCAGCGCGGTCTTTCCCTCGATGAGCGCCCGCCGCGAGCAGGACGTGATCCGCTTCTACAACTCCTTCACGCAGATGAAGGGCGCAGGGATTCCGCAGTCGCTGCCCGCCGGCCCCCCCCCGGCGACACGCGAGTAGACCCACAGGTCTTGGGCGCAATCCCTGGCCGGGCGCGCACCCCGGCCATTCCTCTCTTTGGTTCCAATCCCCTACTGCTTCGGCTCCTCGTCCTGCGGGACCTCAGGGCCTTCGCCGGGGAAGGGCCAGTTCTTGTCGATCAGGATCTCCTTCTCGCGCTGCTCTGCGGGGACCTTGTTCACCTTCAGGTTCTCCAGGAAGTGCACGCCGGTCTTGCCGGCCACGGCGATGTCGATGTCGCCGTCGCCATCGAGATCGGCTGCGATGATCTGCGTGCCCACGCCGGCGGTGCCGTTGACGCTGATGGGGAACCGCGTGAATGTGCCGGTCTTGCGATCGATCTTGTAGTAGTAGATGACCAGCGGGTCGTAGGAGCCGGCGTCGTGGCCGTTGTGGCCGCGGTAGCGCTTGCCTGAGATCAGCTCCAGTTGCCCGTCGCCGTCCACGTCGGCCATGGCCAGCGCGTGCGACTGCGAGAACGACTCGTCGATGGTGTGCTGCACCCACTGCCGCTCGCCCTTGGTGTCCACCGTCTGCTCCAGCCAATAGAGGCCGTAGCTGTGTCCCTGGCCGAAGATCAGATCCATCTTGCCGTTGTTGAGAACGTCGTAGCCGACGATCGGGAAGCCGGTGTCGCCCAGGTGCCAGTCCGGGTGCCACTCCCACTTGTCGTGGTCGGCGTCGATATTGCGGAACCAGCCGGTGGTGGTGATGATGTCGGGCTTGCCGTCGCCGTCGATGTCGGCCGCGCCGATGCCGTGCCCGTCGTCCTCGCGCTTGCCCACGTGATGCGCCTTGGGCTCGGCCCCGGCAAAATCCACCCACAGAACGCCGGAGTGGTCGTAGTGCGAGAAGATCAGGTCGGGCACGCCGTCGCCGTTCACGTCCACCATGACGCCGCCCTCGGTGTCGTAGCTATTGACGATGAAGTGCCGCTTCCACTCCGCGCCCACCTTCCCTGGGTTCTCGTACCAGAAGATGCCGTTGGTCATCCAGCCGGCGGTCACAATGTCCGGCTTGCCATCGTGGTTGACGTCGATGGTCCACTCGCCGCAGTCGCTCATGAATTCGCCGTGGTAGCCCTGCTCGCGGTACTGGTGGCGGGTCCACTCGCCGCCCTTGGGGCCGGGGTTCTGGTACCAGTAGGCGCCCGAGACCAGGTCGGGCAGCCCGTCGCCGTTCATGTCCAGCACCGTGATGCCCTCGGCGTGGTCGCTGCCCAGACGGTGGGAGGTGAAGACGGCCTGCTCCACGCCTCCGGGCGCGGGGCCGCGCGTCTGCTTGCGGTCTGGCCCGCCCACTTCCTGGGCCATGGCGGATGCGGCAAATACAGCAAGAACCAAAGCAGCGTACAGCTTGAACTTCATGGGTCTCTCCTCGAACCCCGCCATTCTCATACTGGGGGGTGGGAGCTGGCAAGGACGCGTTCAGGATTGCGGCAGATGCTGGAGCGATTCCTTGGCCACAAAGTGCGTGATGATGCGCGTGGGAACGAAGCGAACAATGAAGGCGAGCATGCGCCCGGAGAAGTTGGGAATCACCGTGCGCTTGCCGCGGGCCAGCGCCTCCAGCCCCAGCCGCGCCACCTCCTCGGCCGGCCGCGGCGGGCGGCGCTCGAAGACCGTGGCGCGGGAGACGGCGAAGAACTCGCTCTTGGTCGGCCCAGGGCAGAGCGCCGTCACTTTGACGCCGTAAGGGGCGACCTCCTCGGCCAGGCCCAGAGCAAACAAGCGGTCGAAGGCCTTCGTGGCGGCGTACGTGGCCATGTACGGCAGGGGCTGGAAGCTGGCCGTCGAGGAAACGATGAGAACCCAGCCGCGCCCGCGCCGCACCATGTGCGGCACAAAGAGCCGCGAGAGGCGAACGACGGCGTCGCAGTTGACGGCGACCTGGGAGAGCTCCTGCTCCACGTCGCAGGTGGCGAAGGCGGCGAACTGGCCGAGCCCGGCGTTGTTAACCAGGATGTCGATCTCGATCCCTTGCTCTTCGATGGCATCGAAGATGGCGATGGGCGCGTTCGGGTCGAGCAGGTTGGCCTTCACCACGCGTACCTCGACACCCTGGCCGCGCAGCTCCGTGGCCAGAGCCTCCAGCCGCTCCACGCGCCGCGCCGTCAGAACCAGGTTCGCGCCGTAGCGCGCCAGCTCCCGCGCCAGTGCCGTGCCAATCCCCGCGCTAGCTCCCGTGACGAGCGCCCACTTGCCTTTGAAGTCCGCTGTGCTTGCCATGCGTCCATCCTACCGGACGCGGTGGGCGGGCCGGGCGGCTTTGTTCTTTTCCACACGCAGACGCCAGGCGGCGCGCAGGGCGCCGGTGAGCTGCTCCTCGTCGGCCGCGGCCAGGCGGATATGGGTGGCGCCATTGCGGCCCCAGCCACCATGGACGGGCAGAAAGACCTCGGGCGCGGCGGCGACGAACTCGGCCTGAAGCTCGGGGGTGAGCATCAGGTTGCCGTAGCCCATGGCGACGTGCGCCAGCGTGGCGAAGATGCGCCCGCCCACGCGGAAGTCGGCGGCGCCCATGTGGGAGCCCTCCTCGGCGCCGTCGAGAGAGAGGGCGATGCGGCGGAAATCGGCGGGGGTCATTGGGTGGCCTCCCTGGGGAAGGACTGACGACTCCACGCACTCAGGCCGCGGCGTCGAAGCGCTCGATGCGGGGCCGCTTGCGCAGCGAGGCCTGCCAGAGGTCGTAGCTCATCTGCAGTTCGTACCAGAGGCTGTCGTGGTTGCCCAGGGCCGCTGCCAGACGCAGCGACATCTCCGCGGAGATGCCCGCGGAACCGTTGAGTATCCGGGAAAGCGTGGTGCGCGAGACGTGCAGCTTGCGGGCCGCCGTGGTCACGTCCATTTCTCCCAGCGCATCGCGGAGGATCTTCCCCGGATGAGGCGGATTGTGCATGCGCGGCATGGAGTGCTCCTCAGTGGTAGTCCTGGTAGTCAACCAGAATTGCGTCTTCGCCCTCGAAGGTGAAGGTCAGCCGCCAGTTGCCGCTCACCTTCACGGCCCAGTGGCCCTTCAGGTCTCCGGCCAGAGTGTGCAGGCCCCAGCCGGGCATATTCATGTCAGAGGCAGATTTGGCAAAATCCAATACTTGTAGCCGGTAGGCCAGCCTGTCGGCGTGCGCGGGCAGGATTCCCGCCTTGCTCCCCGTGCGAAAGAAGCGCTCCAGACCGGCGTGCCGAAAGCTCCGAATCACGCGTTAAGTGTAGCGCATCGCGCACGGAAAACAAGCCGTGGCTTACTCCGGCCTCGACAGAAAGGCGCCGGCACCCACCAACCCGCCTTCGAACTCCTCGTTCAGCCACCTGGCGAAGGCCGAGAACTCCTCGTCGCGGCCAAGGAACTCGCGCACCATCTGCCGGCCGGGTTTCGATCCGCCCTGCTCCAGAACCAACCGGCGGTAGCGCGCGCCGGCATCGCACCCCAGCAGGTCTTCGGGATCGAACTGGGCGAAGAAGTCCAGCGCGATCACCTTGTCGAAGGCGTAGGTGTAGTAGTTCGACGAGTAGCCGGTCAGGTGGCCGAAGCTGGCGTACATGCGGTTGCCCTTGATCCACTGCCACGGCTGCAGCGACCGGAAAAGCCGCTGCGTGAGCGCGTCAAGATCGAGCCCCGCCGGTTCCTGGTCGTGCAGGTCGAGCGAGAGCGTGGTGTAGTAAAGCTGCGAGCGGACCCAGTCGGCGCGCCCAAAGGCGCCCGCGCCCTTCATCCTTTGGATGAGCTCTGTGGCAAGAATCTCGCCTGTCTGGTAGTGGCGGGCAAAGGACTGGAGCAGCCGCTCGTCGCGGAAGAACTCCTCGAGCATCTGCGAGGGCACCTCGATGAAGTCGCCCTCGGTGGCAAAGCCCGAGAGGCCGATCCACTCCGTCCTGCCGCCCAGGATGGCGTGCATCAGGTGCCCGAACTCGTGGAAGTAGGTGATCACGTCGGAGTACTGCAGCATGCCGGGGTCGCCCTCACCCCCCCGTGGGAAGTTGCAAATCAGCGCCGCCTCGGGCAGCGCCCCGCCGCGCACGCCGGTGACGATGGGCGCGGCCGAGAACCACTTGTCCTTGCCCTCGCGCGGGTGCATGTCCAGGTAGAAACGCCCGGCCAGCTCGCCGTCCTCGAAGACGTCGAAGACCGAAACATCCGCGTGCCAGGCTGGCGCGGCAGAGCGGCGGAACTCGATCTTGAAGAGGCGCGCCGCCGTCCGGAGAACGCCCTCCTCGACCGCGGCGTAAGGGAAGTACGGCCGCACGGACTGCGAGTCGAAGTCGAGCGTGGCGCGGCGGAACTGCTCGTACCAGTAACCGCGGCTGGTGATGTCGATGGATTCGAGTCCGGGTTGGCGTTCGCGGGCAAAGCCGAGGACCAGCTCGAACTCGCGGAGCGCGCCCTCGCGGCTGGCCTCTTCCAGTTTCGACAGGAAGGCGCGGACGTTGGCGGCCGAGCCCATCATCTGGTCGGCTGTAGCCAGGTCGGCCCACGAACGGAACCCGAGCGCCGTGGCAATCTCCTGCCGCGTGGCCAGCAGGTCGAGCAGGATCTGCCGGTTGGCCGGATAGGCGCGGGTGTTGTAGGCCAGGAACATCCGCTGGCGCAGCGCGGCCGAGTGGGCAAAGGTCATCACCGGCTGCATATCGGGCTGGTCGGTGGTGAGGGTCACTCGGCCCTCGGCGTTGGCTGCGTGACGGGCCAGATAGTCGGCGGGTAGGCCGTCGAGCTCCTCGACCGTGGCCTCGACCGTCTTGCCACCTTCCTGGATATTGCGTCCGAACTCGAGCGAGAGGTGGGTTTCCCGCTCGCGCAGGGCTTGCAAGCGCTCGCGGGTGGCCTGGTCCTTGTCCACGCCTGCCAACCGGTAGCCCAGCAGCGTGCGCTCCACGTAGTGGCGGGTGGCGGCGGTGGCGCCATCCAGCAAGATCGCGGCCAGCGCCTCGTAGACATTCCGATTGAGACTGAGCGCGCTTGCGGCCACGGAGACGCGCTGGGCCTCGGTTTGCGCCTGGTCGCGCACCGCCTTGTCGGCGGCCACGGAGTTGAGCACGCCAGCCTGCGCGCCGGCCAGGTTGAGCTGCTCGATGGCCGCGTCGTAATGGGCCAGCGAGTTGGCCAGGGTGCGCTCGCCCTCGACGGCCAGCAGCCGGCCGAGCGCGGCCTCATGCGCCTCCAGTCGTGCCGAAACCCATGCGGCGAGCGACGCGGCGCTCTCTGCGCCGCCGGCCTCCCAGGCGTGCAAAGCGTTGAGAGGGTCCGCGGCGGGGATGGGGGCTGGAGCGGCGGCATCTGGCATCCGGCAAAAATCCTCCATGCTCCAGAGTGCCACAGCGGGGGAGGGCTTTACACGGCCCCAGAAACTTCGGTCGTGCTTTCCCACCCTTTCCGCAAAAAACGCGGAAAGGATGGGGTACGGAAAATTGGGTCTGCGTGGAAAGGGAAAGCGCGGGCGAGGACTCCCGCGCTACGCCGGCCTGGAGGCCAGCGCTACAGGTTCGTGGCGCACATGTCCGCCAGCGCACACTTGGGGGTGGGATCGGACAGTGCTGGCGGCGCGGACGGGCGCGGCATTCCTATGCAGATTATTTGTTTTCAACATGTTATCCGCGATGATCGTCTGGCACGCGGATTGCGTATTGTTTATGCGAGAGCACCGGTGAGGGAGGATGCGCGCGATGGGTCTGTTTTTCGGCAATCTGAAGATGGCGGTACGGCAACTGCAACGCAATCCGGGGTTTTCCGTGACGGTGATCCTGACTCTGGCGCTGGCGATCGGCGCCAACACGGCGATCTTCTCGATCGTCAATGCGCTCCTGGTGCGCAGCTTGCCCTATCCCGAGCCGGAGCGGCTGGGAGCGATCTTCATGCGCGAGCCGGGGGCGCCGATGCCGGACTTCCGGTCGGATATCGACGGCGAACAGTGGGAGGCGCTGCGCGACAACGTGCCCTCGCTCCAGGCGGCGATCTCGGGCGAGGCCGGCGGCGTGAACCTGCGGGCCGGGCAGCAGATTCAGTATGTGCATGCGGGGCGCTTCTCGGCGCATTACCTCGACGTGCTGGGACTGCGGCCGATGGTGGGCCGCAACTTCAGCGAGGAGGAAGACCGCGAGGGCGGCGCCAAGGCTGCCATTCTGAGCTACGGATTGTGGAAGGCGACCTTCGGCGGGGACCGCGGCCTGGTTGGGCAGACGATCTTCCTCAAGGGCGAGCCGTTCACCGTGGTGGGAGTCCTGCCGGAGGGTGCGACGTTGCCGGAGAACGGCGACCTCTATACCCCGCTGCGGCCCAGCCGCCACGGCGAGGGCAGCGGCACCAACTACGAGACGATTGTGCGGCTGCGCCCGGGCGCCAACTGGCAGCAGGCCGACGCGGAGCTGAACCGGGCCTGGGCGGCGCAGGCGGCCGGCCGCAGCAAGAACGCACCGGGGCGGCAGGTGAGCTTCCATACCGTGCCGCTGCAGCGGGGCCAGTCGGAGTACCTCCGCGCGCGCGTGCTGACTCTGATGCTGGCGGCTGGGGCGATTCTGCTGATTGCCTGCGCCAACCTGGCCGGGCTGACGCTGGTGCGCATGGCGCGGCGGCGGCCGGAGATGGCCACGCGGCTGGCGCTGGGCTCCAGCCACTGGCAGGTGCAGCGGCAACTCTGGGCGGAGAACCTGCTGCTGGCCCTCGTGGGCGGGCTTTTCGGCGTGGCGCTGGGGTTTGCCGCGTTGCGCGGACTGCTTTCGCTATTGCCGGAGAACTATCTGCCGGTGGCGAGCGTGCCGCTGGACGGGCGCGTGTTGGCCTTCACTTTCGCCGTGGCGGTGGGGACGAGCGTGCTGTTCGGCATGTTGCCGGCACTGACGCTGGGGCGGCTGGACCTACGCGCGGGCCTGGCGCAGCGCGCGGTGACGGGAGCCAGCCGGGTGCGGCTGCGGCAGACTCTGATTGCCGGCGAGGTGGCGCTGACCGCTCTTTTGCTGGCCGGCGCCGGGCTGCTGATCCGCACGCTGGTACACCTGGAGACGCTGCCCCCGGGCTTCGACCCCGCTGGGGTGATGACGGCCAAGGCCTCGCTGGACGACGCCCGCTACCGCGATGCAGCGACCTTTCGCAAGCTGATGGCGGAGAGCGTCGCGGCCATGCGGCGGATTCCCGGCGTGGAAAGCGCCGCAGTCGGCCTGAACCTGCCCTACGAGCGGCCTTTGAACAGCGGAGTAACGGTGAACGACGGACCGGAGGCGGGCAAACAATCGGGGACCGACGCGATCTACGTGACGCCGGGCTACTTTGAGACGCTGCGGATTCCGCTGCTCGCTGGCCGGGGGCTGGCGGACTCTGACGGGCCCGGAACGCAACGGGTGGTGTTGGTCAACCGGGCCTTTGCGCGCAAGTTCTATGGCGGCCAGAACCCGGTGGGCCGGACGGTGAACAAGAACCTGACGATTGTGGGCGTTGTGGGCGACGTGCAGCTGTCGCCGGGGCTGGACAGCCCCAATCCGCTCGACAGCGAAGCCACAATGTACTTTCCGGCCAACCAGGTAAACGACGAGTGGTTGCCGTTGGTGCATATCTGGTTCCAGCCGAGCTGGATTGTGCGGACTGCGCGACCGCTGGACGGGCTGACCGGCCAGATGCAGCGGGCGCTGGCGGCGGCCGATCCGGGGCTGCCTTTCTCGGGCTTCTATCGCATGAGCGACCTGGAGGCCAAGACGCTGGCGATGCAACGGATCGAGGTGGCTCTGCTGGGCGCGATGGCCGGTCTGGCGCTGGTGCTCAGTCTGGTCGGAATCTTCGGGCTGGTGGCGAGCCTGGTGGCCGAGCGCACGCGGGAAATCGGCATCCGCATGGCGCTGGGCTCCGGGC
>JBAVMZ010000206.1:0-2222 GCA_049690595.1 Occallatibacter sp.
GGGTGAGGCGCTGGTGGAAGGTGCGCAGGCGGTCGATGGCGGCGGTGGCCTCCACCAGGCCGTCGAAGGTGAAGTTGAGCTGGTGGCGATAGGGGACGCTGATGAGCGCCAGGCGGATGGCCGAGGCCTTGTAGCCCTTGAGCAGCAGGTCGCGCAGGGTGAAGAAGTTGCCCTCGGACTTGGACATCTTGCGGCCGTCGACGAGCAGGAAACGAACGTGCATCCAGTGGCGGGCGAAGGGCTGGTGGGTCACCGACTCGGACTGGGCGATCTCGTTCTCGTGGTGGGGGAACATCAGGTCTTCGCCGCCGGCGTGGAGGTCGAAGCTGGGGCCCAGGTACTCCATGGCCATGGCGGAGCACTCGATGTGCCAGCCGGGGCGGCCTCGGCCGATGGGGGTATCCCAGCTGGTTTCGCCGGGTTTGGCGGCCTTCCAGAGGGCGAAGTCGCGGGCCGAGTCCTTCTCGTACTCGTCCACGTCGACCCGAGCGCCGTCTTCCATGCCGGAGAGGTCTTTTTTGCTGAGCTTGCCGTACTCGGGGAAGGCGGCCAGGCGGAAGTACCAGCTTCCGTCCTCGGTCTGGTAGGCGGCGCCGGCCTGGGCGAGCTTCTGGATGAGCGCGACCATTTTGTCAATGTGCTCGGTGGCGCGGGCAATCTGCTCGGGGTGCTGGACGCCGAGGGTGTCGAGGTCCTCGAAGAAGGCCTGCTCGAAGGGCTGGGTGTACTCGCGGATGGAGATGCCGGCGGCGGCGGCGTTGCGGATGATCTTGTCGTCGACGTCGGTGATGTTCATGACGTGGCGAACGCGCTGGCCGGTGAGCAGCAGGAAGCGGCGGAGGACGTCGACCTGGAGGAAGGTGCGGAAGTTGCCGATGTGGCCGAAGTCGTAGACGGTGGGACCGCAGGCGTACATGCGGATGGCCTGGCCGTCGGAGGGGACGACTTCGTCCATTTGGCCCGTGAGGGTATTGAAGAGGCGAAGGGTCATCGGTGGTGGCTTCTTGCCCGAAAAACGCCTGAATTCAGCGCGGAGGGCCGTCTTGATTGTAGCAGCGGGAGGAATGCAGGGACGACGGGCCGGACGGGTTAGGCTATCGTCCCAGCGCCAGCGACGGGTCGGCGGAGAGGTTGGGCGGGGCGAATTCGCCGGCGAGGAAGCGGGGCCAGGCGGCGGCGGCGATCATGGCGGCGTTGTCAGTGGAGAGCGCCAGCGTGGGAAACAGGACGTCCACGCCGCGCGGTGCGCCTTCCGTGGTGAAGCGGGCGCGGAGTTCGCGGTTTGCCGCGACGCCGCCTGTGACCAGAATGCGGCGGGCGCCGAGGGATTCCGCTGCGGCGAAGGTCTTGCGCAGGAGATCGCCGACCACGGCGTGCTGGAAGCTGGCGATGAGGTCGAGCGTGGGCTGGGGAGCGACGGCGCGGGCCTCTTCGCGCGTGGAGGGGATCGCAGGCGGCGGAGCGCCGGGCGGGAAGAGGCGGGCGGCGCGGGCCTCGGCTTCGGGGCGCAGGTTGTTCAGCTCCACGTAGCGCAGGACGGCGGTCTTGATTCCGGAAAAAGAGAAGAGGAAGCGCGAGTCGAGCTCGGCGATGGGAGCGGTGCGGGCGGCCTTGGTGCGCGGCGCTCTGCCGGCCAGGTGGGCTTTGGTCTTGATCTGTGCAAAGGAAAAAGGCACGGCGCGTGGATTGCCGAAGCGGGCCAGGGCGTCGAGCCAGGGACCGCCGGGGTAGCCGAGGCCGAGGAGCTTGGCGACCTTGTCGTAAGCCTCGCCGGCGGCGTCGTCGACGGTGCGGCCGATGAGGCGGTAGCTCCAGGAGCCGGCGACGGGGCGGGCGAGATAAAGGTGGGTGTGGCCGCCGGAGACGACCAGGGCGAGGGCGGGTTTTTCCTCGAACCCATCCTTCCCGCTGTCATCCTGAGCGGAGCGGAGCGGAGTCGAAGGATCCGCGGTTGCTTTTTCTTGCCCCGGCCTTCCCATATCCCCCGGGGCCCCCCGCAAGGGCGGTGTAGCGTTACAGGCAGCCCGTTCTTCCGCCGCCCACTTCTCCTTCTGCTGCAGCAGCACGGCGTGGATGTGCCCTTCGAGGTGGTTGACGGCGATGAGCGGGAGGCCCTGGGCGTAGGCGAGGGCCTTGGCGTAGGTGATGCCGACGAGCAGGGCGCCGGCGAGTCCGGGGCCGGAGGTGACGGCGATGGCGTCGAGGTCGGCGAGGGTGACGCC
>JBAVMZ010000207.1:0-7918 GCA_049690595.1 Occallatibacter sp.
GCAAAGACCCTCACCCCCTCGGCCGCCGCCCGCGTCATGAGGAAGACCGCCGCCGTCATGGTGCGCAGCCGCGGGCCGAAGCGCCGCCCGATCAACTGGTAAGCCGTCACCAGCTCGCCCCGGAAGTACTGCGGGATGAGCAGAAAGCTCACCACCGCCCGGCCCACCAGGTAGCCGGCGATGAGCTGAAGAAAGCGGAAGTCGCCTTCGTAGGCCAGCGCGGGCACGCCGATGATGGTCAGCGTGCTCGTCTCGGCGGCCACGATCGAGAGCGAGATCGCCCACCACGGGATGCGGTTGCCGGCCAGGAAGTACTCGCGCAGGTTGCCCTGCCCGCGGCGGAAGTGCAGCCCGAAGAGCGTCACCCCGGCCAGGTAGGCGGCAATCGCGGCCCAGTCCAGAGCGTTCAGTCCCATTGGCCCCGCCTCGCAGCGCTCATGCTCGTGCCGCTTCTCCTTCCGGAATTGGCCCGAGTATACCTGCCGCGGCGCCGGCCCCGCCTGAGGGCGGGGTTGTCTTCAACCGTCTCCTGTAAGATGGGACCGATTGCGGCGCCAGGCATTTCCTGCGCCGCTGGAGGGTCTCCCATGCGCCTGGGCCGCTCCGGAGCCGCCGCGCTCCTGCTCTCTCCGCTCTTCCTGCTGGCCGCGGCCTGTGGAGGCGGCAACGGCGGAGGCACTCCGCCGCCCACGACCTACACGCTCACCGTCAACTCCACCACTCCGGCGAGCGGCGTGGTCGTCGCGGTCAGCCCGGCAGACGCCAACAACCAGTCCGACGGAACCACGAGCTTCTTGCGCACCTATGCCTCGGGCACGACGGTCACCCTCACCGCGCCGGCTGCGTCGGGAAGCAGCAAGTTCTCCGCCTGGGGCGGCTGCACCGCGGCCAGCGCCGCCAAGTGCACCGTCAATATGACCGCCAATACGACGGTCACGGCCAGTTACACCGTCTCGCCCATCACCTCGGTCACGGTGACGCCGAACCCGGCCACGGCCACCATCGGCGCCCAGGTGCAGTTCACCGCCAAGGTCGCCGGCAACGGCAGCTTCGACTCGACGGTTACCTGGTCCGTAATCGGCCCGCCGGGCGGCGCGCTGAGCGCGGGCTCCATCGACGCCAACGGGCTCTACACCACGCCCTACCCAGCGCCGGCCTCGGTCACCGTCGTCGCCACCAGCAAAGCGGACAGCACGGTCAGCGGCAGCTCCACCGTCACCCTGACGCCGCCCGTCATCGCCGCCGGCCCGGCGCTCACCGTGGACGCGGGCGCCTCCACGCACGCCATCAGCCCGCTCATCTACGGCATGAACGCCTTCCTGCTCGACCCCGGCACAGTCGCCGCGGGCAACATCACCGTCGCCCGCTGGGGCGGCGACAATACTTCGCGCTACGACTACAAGACCAACACCTCGAACGCCGCCTCCGACTACTACTTCCAGAACTCGACCGGTTCCTACGGAATGCTGCCTTCGGGCAAGTTCACCGATTTCGCCACCACGGCCGCCACTCTCGGCTTCAAGGCGCTGGGAACCGTGCCCGTGCAGGGCTGGGTGGCCAACTCCGACCCGTCGGCGTGCAGCTTTACCCAGGCCCAGTTCCCCGGCCAGACCAGCTACGTGGGCGACTGCGGTTCCGGCGTCTATGCCGACGGCAGCGGCGGATGCACCAACGCGGGCGGCTGCAACGTCTACGGCAACGACACCATCGCGGCCATCACCAGCATCCCCGCGCCCGCGCCCGCGCCGCCCACCCCGGCCGGCGCCACCCAGGCCTGGGCCAAGGCCACCTGGGCAGGCGGCTGGGTCAGCTCGCTGGTCGACGACAAGAGCATCGGTCCGGCTTCGGCCTCCGGCGTCGCAATCTGGGACCTGGACAACGAACCGGCCTGGTGGGACGCCGTCCACCGCGATGTCCATCCCAACCCGTCCACCTACGACGAGGTCACCCAGGGCGGCATCGGCACGGCGCTCGCCATCAAGACCATCGACCCCTCGGCCGAGGTGAGCGGCCCGGTGATCGACTGGTGGTGGAACTACTTCTACTCGAAGAAGGACATCGAGAACGGCTGGAACAACGGCAATCCCTGCTGGCAGCCGTGGAGCAACCCCATCGACCGCCAGGCGCACGGCGGGACGCCGTTCCTCGAGTACTACCTCCAGCAGTTTGCCGCCGCCGAGACCACCTACGGCCACCGGCTGCTCGACTACCTCACCATCCACGGCTACTTTGCCGCCACCTTCAATGGGCACGGCGTCGGCCTGACCACGGCCGGCGACACCGCCGAGCAGACCGCCCGGCTCAACTCCACGCGCGTCCTCTGGGACTCGACCTACACCGACCCCAACTTTCCCCAGCCCAACTACCCCACCGACCCCGGCTACACCAGTTCCTGCTCGGCGCCCCTGACGCCGCCCCGGCTCGTCCCGCGGCTCAAGGCCTGGGTCGCCGCCGCCTATCCAGGCACCAAGACGGGCATCGACGAGTACAACTTCGGCGGTCTCGAACACATCGACGGCGCCCTTACGCAGGCCGATATCCTGGGCATCTTTGGCCGCGAGGGCCTCGACCTGGCCACGCTCTGGCCCACCACCAACTACACCAGCCAGCTCCCCGGCACCATGGCCTTCGCCATCTACCGCAACTACGACGGCAAGAACTCCACCTTCGGCGATGAGGCACTGGCCGCTTCGAGCGCCGACCAGGCCAGGCTCGCCGTCTACGCCGCCCAGCGCACCTCCGACGGCGCCGTCACACTGGTCGTCATCAACAAGACCTACGGCGATCTGACCACGACCCTCTCGCTGGCCAACCTGAAAGCCCCGATTGGCGCTTCGGCCCAGGTCTTCACTTACAGCGCCGCCAACCTGGCCGCCATCGTCCAGCAGCCGGCCGTGCCGCTGACGGCCGTGGGCGGCAGCGCCACCTCCGCCACCGTCGCCACCACGTTTCCAGCCCAATCCATCACCCTGCTCGTTGTGCCGAACTAGGCATCTGATCGTGTGAAGTTGCATCAAGGCTGGGTGGGGGCTGGCCCTGCTTTCGGGATCCTGGCGAAGGCAAGAAAATGGGTGCGCCATCCTTCCCGCGCCTCTTGCGGGAAGGGTGGGAAGGCACGAACCCTGAGGCTGAACGAAGCATCCTCCGCTGTGGAACAATAGCCGCGTGACCCCAGCCGCCCCGACCCTCGCCTGGTATCTGCCTGCCTGCGCCGCCCTGGCGATCCTGCTGCTTCTGGTGCTGATTGCCCGGCTGCGCCTGCATCCGGCGTTGGCGCTTTCGGCGGCCGCCTTCGCGCTCGGCATCGTCTCCGGGATGCCGCTGGCCCGCGTGCCAGTCGCCTTCAGCGGGGGTGTGGCCTCGCTGATGGGCCATGTGGCCATCGTTCTGGCCCTGGGCGCGGTGCTCGGGCGTCTTCTGGCCAGTTCCGGAGGCGCCACGGCGCTGGGCGATCTGCTGGTCAGCCGCTGCGGTCCGCGCGGCGCTCCCTGGGCGATGCTCGGCTTGGGCCTGCTGGTCGGCCTGCCGGTCTTCTTCGAGGTGGGCTTGGTTTTGATGATGCCCATTGTGGCCGCGGCCGCGCGCAGCAGCCGCCGTCCGCCCATCCTGGTGGGGCTGCCCATCCTGGCCGGCCTCTCGATCGTTCACGGCACGCTGCCGCCGCATCCGGCCGCGCTGCTGGCCGCCGCGCAGTATCACGCCGACCTGGGCCGCACCATCCTGCTTGGCCTCTTTGTCGCCATCCCCGCCGGCATCCTTGCCGGCCCGGTCCTCGGCTGGCTGCTGACACGCTATTGGCTCCGCCGGCCCGCCTTCCTGCGCGGCGGCGCGCTTTTTGCCGAGGCCAGCGCACCCGTGCAGGCGGCCGAGGACCCTCCGGAAGCAGACGCCAGCCAGCCTCGGGCCAGGCGCGAACCTATTCCTCCGCCCGCCGGGCCGCTCCGCGCCGCTTCGGCCATCCTGCTGCCCGTGGCGCTCATCTTCCTCGGCAGTTGGGCGGACGCGCTCGCTCCCGTCGATTCCCTTGTCAACCGCGCGCTGCATCTCATCGGCAGCCCGGACGCGGCCCTGCTCGTGGCTGTCCTGGCGGCGCTCTTCACCCTCGGGCCGCGCGTCCAGACCGGCCGTCACCACGGCCGCGAGCTGCTGCGCCAGCTCACCTCCGAATCGTTCGAGCCCATCGCCAACGTGCTGGTGATCCTGGCCGCGGCCGGCGGGCTGAGCGGCGTGCTGCGCGACTCGGGCGCCGCCCAGGCCACCGTCTCGCTGGCCCTGGGCGCGCACATGCCGCCGCTGGTCTTTGCCTGGCTGCTGGCGGCGGTGGTTCGCGTCTCGATGGGCTCGGCGACCGTGGCCATGGCCGTCGCCTCCGGCGTGCTGGCGCCGCTGGCTGGCCAGGCTGGCGTGCGCCCCGAGCTACTGGTGCTGGCCACCGGCACTGGTTCGCTCATCCTCTCCCACGTCAACGACCCCGGCTTCTGGATGATCCAGTCCTTCTTCAAGCTGGAACTGAAGGAGACGCTCGCCACCTGGACCGTGCTGGAGACGGTGCTTTCCGTGGCCGGCCTGGCTGCGACGCTGCTGCTGGCCGCCTTCGTGCGCTGACGCTCGATCAGAACGCGCCGTGCCGGTCCAACTGGTAGCGCGCCTGCAACTGCGCGCCGCCGGCGATGCGCTGGATCCAGAACTCCCACTTGCCGCTGCGCCGGATGTTGGTGAAGGTCACGAAAGGACGGTTCTGCCAGCTCGAGCCGGCCGAGACGGTGGCGGCATAGCCCACCCCGGCGAGGATGTTGTGCCGGAAGGCGTACTCCACCTTGACCCGGTCCACGTCGAAGCCCGCGCGCTGGGCGTGGGTGAGGGGAATCGTGGGGTAGAAGACCGCCTGGCCGCTCAGGCGCGGGCTGAAGTTCATGTCGAGCACCGGCCAGATCCACATCGCCCGCTCGTTGTGCGCCGCCTTGCCGGCCTCCTGCTCCACGTAGACGATCTGCGTCCAGAGCAGGTGCTTGCCGCGGTAGACTTCGGCGCCCGCCCCGGCGAACCAGAGCTGCTCATTGACGTTGCCGATGTCGTAGTAGCCCACGTCGGGGAAGATCCAGCGTCCGCGCTGCTGGGTGAACTCGAGGAGCCGGTAAGAGCCGTTGAGCGGGGGCTGCAGGCGCTGGCCCGTGCGCACGATGTAGGTGGCCTCGGTCTGGTGGGCGTCGCCCTCCTCGGCGGCCGCTGAGAGCGCCGCGCCAAAAAGAACGAGGACGAGAACGAGGATCTTGCGCATGAGCTGGCCTTGCGCTCCCCTGAGGGGAGAGAACTGACTATTTTATGCAGAGAGGTACGCACTTTGTGCGCAAACACGGCGATCATGCGCCGTTTAGACGCACGAGTCGTGCTTGAATCCCGTGAATAGCAAGAGCAGTGTGCCCGGCTCGTCGGCTCACCTGCATGCAGATCCCTGTTTCCCCTTGGGCGCGCGGCGATTTACCCTTGCCTGCAAGCGGCACATCGCCGCGCAAAGGTTCCCGCCATGTTCCTCCGCCGCCTCTTTCCCGTCTCCGCCGCCGCCGCCCTGGCCCTTTCCGCCGCCGCGCAGCAGGCGCCGCTCTATCCCACCTACCCCAGCGAGACGCCGGAGCATTTCACGCCGGCCACCGCCAGCTTCGACTTCGAGCGCCGCGAGGCGATGATCCCCATGCGCGACGGGGTGAAGCTGCACACCGTCGTCCTGGTGCCCCGCGGCGCGAGCCACGCGCCCATTCTCCTCACCCGTACGCCCTACTCGGCCGACGGGCTGACCACCCACACCGCCAGCACCCACCTGGGACCGAACCTCCAGGGCTACGACAACGCCGTAGACGTGATCCTCGAAGGCGGCTACATCCGCGTCGTCCAGGATATCCGCGGCAAGTACGGCTCCGAGGGCGACTTCGTGATGAACCGCCCGCTCCACGGTCCTGAGAACCCCACCCCCGTCGACGAATCCACGGACACCTGGGACACCATCGACTGGCTGGTCAAGAACACGCCCGAGTCGAATGGCAAGGTGGGCATCCTGGGCATCTCCTATAACGGCTTCCTGCCGCTGATGGCGCTTGTCCATCCGCACCCGGCGCTCAAGGTGGCCGTGCCCATGAACCCGATGGTCGACGGCTGGATGGGCGACGACTGGTTCCACAACGGCGCCTTCCGCCAGCAGAACCTGGTCTATATCTACGAGCAGGAAGCCGACCGCGGGACCAGCATGAAGTGGTGGTCCGGCGTGCACGACGACTACGATCTCTACCTGCGCGCCGGTTCGGCCGGGGCGCTGGCCCGCGAGCACGGCATGGAGCAGCTCGGCTTCTGGCTGAAGCTCCACGCCCATCCGGCCTACGACAGCTTCTGGCAGGACCAGGCGATGGACCGCATTCTCGCCCGGGAGTTCGCGCGCGAGGGGATCCAGGTGCCGGTGATGCTGGTGCACTCACTCTGGGACCAGGAGGATATCTACGGCGCGCCGGCCGTCTACAAGGCCATCAAGCCGCTGGACAAGGCGGGCGACATGGTCTACCTGGTGCTCGGCCCCTGGCACCACGCGCAGGAGATCGACGACGCCGCAACGCTGGGCGCGCTGCGCTTCGGCTCCGACACCGGCGCCTGGTTCCAGCGCAATGTGCTGGCGCCGTTCCTGGCGCGCTACCTCAAGGACGGCGCGCCCGGAGACGGCTCGACCGAGCCGAAGATCGCGCCGGTGACGGCCTTCCAGACCGGCGTGAACCGCTGGCAGAGGCTGAGCGCCTGGCCGCCCTCGCCGGCGACGAAGCCGCTCTACCTCGCGCCCGGCCTCAAGCTGAGCTTCTCGCCAAACTCCGCTGTCTCCGCTGTCTCCACTAACTCCGTTAACTCCGCTTACGACGAGTACGTCTCCGACCCGTCCAAGCCGGTGCCCTTCCGCGCCCGGCCCTCCCAGCCCATCGGCTACGACAACGGGCTCACCTGGCCGGAGTGGCTGGTCGACGACCAGCGCGAGGCCTCGGGCCGCACCGACGTGCTGGCCTATACGTCGGAGCCGCTCACCGAACCGCTGGCGCTGGCCGGCCAGCCGCAGGTGCGCCTGGTCGCCTCGACCACCGGAACCGATGCCGACTGGGTGGTCAAGCTGATCGACGTCTACCCGGACGAGGCGCCGGGCCAGCCAGCCATGGGCGGCTACCAACTGGCCATCGCCATGGACATCTTTCGCGGCCGCTATCGCGAGAGCTTCTCCGAGCCGAAGGCCATCGAGCCGGGCAAGCCGCTCGAGTACTCCTTTGCCCTGCCGCCGGTCAATCACGTGTTCTTGCCCGGCCACCGGCTGATGGTGCAGGTGCAGTCGAGCTGGTTCCCGCTCTACGACCGCAACCCGCAGAGCTTCGTCCCCAACATCCTCGACGCCCGGCCGGAGGATTACCGGAAAGCCACGCAGCGCATCTACCACACGCCGGGCCTGGCCAGCGAGATCGACCTGCCGGTGGTGGCGGTGAATTGAGCGGGGCTCCAGTGGACCGGCCGAAGCCTGCTCCTGCTCCGCCGTCTCAGCGCCCGAGCACCGCCCGCTGCGCCGCGAAGATATCCTTCAATCCCCCCTCGGCCAGATCGACGAGCGCGTTCAACTGGGCGCGCGAGTAGCTGCCCTTTTCGGCCGTGGCCTGCGTCTCGACCAGCCCACCGTCCTCGGTCATCACCACGTTCATGTCCACCTCGGCCTGCGAGTCCTCCTCGTAGCAGAGGTCCAGCAGCGCCGCGCCGCCCACCAGGCCCACCGAGGTGGCGGCCACCAGTTGCCGGAGCGGCGAGGCCTTCAGCGTCCCGGCCTGGACCAGCGCGTCCAGCGCCAGCCCGAGCGCCACCGCCGCGCCGGTGATCGCCGCCGTGCGCGTGCCGCCGTCGGCCTGGATCACGT
>JBAVMZ010000208.1:0-15069 GCA_049690595.1 Occallatibacter sp.
TAGTTGCGGCGGCCCTGCTCGCGAGCGGTGGGGGTGCGCCGGTCGCTGGTGGGCACGAGTTCGAGGATCTGCGGCCGGGGCGCGCCCATGCGGCGGGTGGCCAGGCGCAGGCACTGGGCGCGTTCCTCAAGGCCGACGACGCTGCGGACCAGATTGCGCTCCTCGCTCCAGAGCGAGAGCAGGCAGCGGCCGTGCGCGTCGTTGACGGCGTAGCGGGCCGAGCGCATGTCGAAGATCACGCGGCCGTCTTCGAGGACCGCGGCGGCGGGGTGGTCGGCCAGGAAACGCTCCAGCAGGCGAGCAAGGCGCTCGGGCGAGGCGGGCTGCTCGGCGGCCAAAGGGGCCCCCTTACCAGCCCATGCGGGCGCGCAGTGCGGTGATGTGCGCGGTGTGATGGCGCGAGTGCCAGTCGTACATGGCCAGCATTTGGGCCAGGGTCTGCCGGCCGCGCTCGGGATGGTTGTAGCCGCGCTGGAACTCCTCTTCGGTGAGCGCTTCGAGCAGGGCGGTCCAGCGGGCGTGCAGCGCCTCGATCAGCGCCAGCGAGACGTCGACGGGCATCCGGCAGTCGGCCAGGTTGGCCCAGGCCGCCTCGTCGTAGGGCTTGATGGTGGGCCAATCCTCGGTGAGCGCCAGCCTGGTGCGGACGTAGGCGTTGATGTGGCTGTCGGCCACGTGGTGCACCACCTGGCGCACCGTCCACCCCTGGTCGCGGTAGGGCGTGTCGAGCTGCGCCTCGCTCAACCCGGCGACGGCGGCGCGCAGACGCTCGGGGAGCAGGCGGAGGGTCTGGATGTTGGCTGCGCGCACCCCGGCCATGGCGCTGGCCAGGGGGCTGAAGCGGCCGATGGGATAGCGGAGGTCGTCCAAATCATTCATGCCACGAACTTTATCATGCGGCGCGGCAAGGGTGTTCCAGGGCGCGCCAGCCCCGGGCGCGTGCGGCCAGGGACCGGGTGTCGTTTCAGGCGTGCTTGTGGGAAGTATGGGTCGCGTGGTGATGGTGCCTGGCGTGGTGATGGTGATGCCTGGTGGCGGCGATGGCGGGGCTGGCCACCGCGGCAAGGAGCAGCGCGAGGAGGAGGATC
This sequence comes from Occallatibacter sp., assembly GCA_049690595.1. GTDB lineage: Bacteria > Acidobacteriota > Terriglobia > Terriglobales > Acidobacteriaceae > Telmatobacter. Next base: position 1,089 of record JBAVMZ010000208.1, read on the forward strand.
TTCTTCATGGGACGAATGTAGCACGGGCGGCGGGGGCGCAGGCGCAGGCAAGACAGGAACCGCACCAAATGGGTCAATCCGGCCAGGGGTGGGACGGCTGTGCGCCGAGGAGGCGCCAGCCGTCCCCTTGCTCAGTTCGTCACGGTCAGCGTTCCATTGACGAAGGTGAAGGTGTAGTTGGCAGCCGCCAGAGTCCCGGCTTTGATTGCGATGGGATAGGTGCCGGCAGCCGATTTCGAGGTTGCCTTGGTGGAGAGTGCGGGCTGACCGGTGGTCGCCGTGGGCTGAGTCTCTCCATTGACGAAGCCGGTCATGGTGTAAGTGAGCGTGGGAACCGTTGCGCCCTTCTTCATGGTCAGGTTGTTGGCGGTTACGGTAAGTTTCGCCTTGTTGATGGTGAGCGTGCCCGGGACGAACTGGAAGGTGTAGTTTGTAGCGGCCAGCGTGCCGGCCGCGGCGGTAATCGCGTAGCTGCCAACCGGAGAATTCGAGGTAGCCGTGGTGCTCAGATTGGGAGCCCCTGTCACCGCCGTGGCCGCCGTATCGCCGTCGACGAAGCCCTTGATGGAGTAAGTGAGAGCGGGAACAGTCCCGCCATAAGTCATGGATTTGCTGTTGGCCGACACGATCAACTTCGCCTTGTTGACGGTGAGCGTGCCTGGGACGAACTGGAACGTGTAGTTGGCGGCGGCCAACGTGCCGGCCGCGGCGGTAATCGCGTAGCTGCCCACCGGGGAATTCGAGGTAGCCGTGGTGCTCAGGTTGGGAGCCCCGGTAAGCGCCGTGGCCGCTGTGTCGCCGTCGACGAAGCCCTTGATGGAGTGGGTGAGAGCGGGAACGGTCCCGCCATAAGTCATGGATTTGTTGTTGGCCGACACGATCAGGGTGGCCTGGTTGACGACGACGGTCTGAGTTACCTGTGCGGCCGCGGAGTAATTGGCGCTTCCGGCCTGGTTGGCCGCTATCACTACCGTGCCCGCGCCGGTGATTGTGAGCGTCTTGCCGCTCACCCTGGCCGGTCCCGAGACTACGCTGAATTTGACCGTCAGGCCCGAAGTAGCCGTTGCCGAAAGGACCATAGGCTTCACTCCATAGGTTACCGGGCTGGTTGGCGGCGCGAAGGTAATGGTCTGCGGCAGGTGGATGGTATAGGTCGCCGTCGCCACCGTGCTATTCGCAAAGCCGGTTGCCGTGGCAATGGCCTTCACCTCGGTGGTCTTCCCGACTTGGATCGGAATGGTATACGGGGTGGAATTGGGAGTGGGAGTAGTGCCGTCCAGGGTGTAGAAGATACTGGCGGTGGGCATTACATCGGAGAGGGTCACCGTCTGCGCCGACGTATAGGCCCCGGCTGGCTCGCTGAAGGCTGGCGCGGCCGCGGGCGAGGGGGCGTCAGAGGGCTGATACTCCCAAAGGTCGTTGAGGTCGCCGCCAGAGCACGGGGTGGAGTCGCAGCCCGAGCCTCCGAAGAGCCAGAAATTGCCGCTGCTGTCGGTCCAACTTAATGGGTTGAAGCGGCTCCCCGGCACGTTCTTTGGGCCGGGCTCTCCCAGTGTGCCGTACACTCCGGAATGGCCGCACTGACTGCCCGAACCGCAGACGATCCTGCTGCTTCCGTTCATCCATGTCCATTCTCTAGTGGCGGGGTCGAATCTCCAAAGGTCGTTGAGCCTGCCCCCGTAGCCGATGGAATCGTAGCCATTCCCACCGAAAAGCCATAACCTGCCCCTCGCGTCCATCCACGTGACAGCGCCCGTCCGGCTTCCAGGAACGTTCCCAGCGGCCGGAATGCCTAATGTTCCGTAGATTCCGGGGTAATAGTTGTGCGCGACGCCGGCAAAGCTGTTATTCCCGGAGATCCATGTCCATTCCTGGGTCGTAGTATTGAACTCCCAAAGGTCGTTGGGGTATCCCACCGTGCCGGCGGCTCCATCGACGCCATTCCCCCCGAAGACCCACAGATTGCCGCTCCCATCGACCCAGCTCGCCTCGCTATCCCGGCCTCCGGGAGTATTTTCCGCGGCGGGGATGCCCAGCGTTCCGTTCACCGGGGCCACGCCGCATACACCCCAATAGCCGCTCGTGCAGGGCATTACGCTCACTCCGCCCATCCAGGTCCATTCATGGGTGGAGGGGCTGAACTCCCAGAGGTCGTTGAGTTCGCCTTGGTCGCCCCACGGGATGCGATTCGTGTCATCGGTCGAATCGAAGCCCCATCCGCCGTACATCCAGAGATTCCCGCTGCTGTCGGTCCAGGTGACCCCGGACTGCCTGCTTCCTGGGACATTCGCCGCGGCGGCAACTCCCAGGCTGCCGTAGACGCCAGGCACCCCACCAGGAAAGTTGTTCCCGGGCGGAATCGTCCAGGTTATGTCGCTTCCGCTCATCCAGGCCCACTCCCCGATTGCCGGGTTGAACTCCCACAGGTCGTTGAGAAGATCGTCCTGGTTTGAGGTGTACCCGTTCCCTCCCAAGAGCCACAGGTCGCCGGCTGCGTCGGTCCAACCGACCGCGTTGTACCGGCTTCCGGCCACGTTTGCGGCGGCAGGGGCGCCCAATGTCCCATACACACCGAAGGCGCCGCCGCAGCTGTCCGAGGTGCACACCGGCATGCTGCCGCTCATCCAGGCCCACTTCCGGGTGGAGGGGTTGTATTCCCAGAGGTCGTTCAGTTCGTAGCTGTTGTTGCAATCCGTGGTGCCTCCGCAGCCGGTGAGCTTCCCATCGGTCGAGGCAAAGCCGAGCCCCCCGAATAGCCAAAAGTTGCCGGCGCTATCGGTCCAACTGCTCGCCCGGTACCGTCCCCCAGGAACATTCCCCGCGGCGGGCACGCCCAGCGTGCCGTAGGATCCGGGCGCAAAGCAGCCGGCGTTTTTGACGCATGTCATCTTGTTGCTTCCGCCCATCCATGTCCATTCGCCGGTCTGTGCGGCAGCGGAAAGGCAAAGGCTGGCCAGCAGAATCAGCACCGCTGGCCGGACCAGCGATTTCACGAAAACGGTTACAGCGCGGCGGCCCGCAGGAACAGAACCGCCCGGGATCAAATGACCGATTATTACGGCTTTCATTGAATGGAGGCCTCACATGCCTCGAAGGGCCAGTTGAGGGGAAGAGAGGGTGCCGATTCAACGGCGCATCTATGCTAGCAGCTTCCGGTCCTGGGTCAATCCCTTTCTCTCCGGCAAAGGAGCTATGGCTGTCTCTTGCGCAGGAGGAAACAAAGAGCGCCGCAACTGCCTCGAGGCGCATGCCGAGAAGACGGTTCGGCCTTCCATGCTTGCGCCTGGCCGAACCCGTTCCCCCCGCTCCATTTCCCGTTCGCTGCCCGATTTCCCCATTCGCTGCAATCCGCTGGGCTTGACCGGGGGAAGTGGGTAGCCTAGGAGTGGAATTTCAGACCCTGGGTTTCCTGCGTTTTGCGCGGACCTGGGGCGGGGCCGGGCAGGATGGGGCCGGCAGGATCAATCTTCACTTGAGGAGACGTAGAGTCCATGTCCAAATCAGTCAAATACGCCGAGAAGGCAGTTGTTTACGCCGCCCGTGGCGCGTGGTTTTTACTGGATCGGTTCAACCGCATCAGCCCCAACCCGTCCTTCACGCCCAAGTGGAGCGACAAGCCGCTGCTGAAGAGCTACGAAAAGCAGAAGCCGCCGCTGGGCTGGCCGCGCACCACCGACTCGCTCTGTCCCAAGTGCGTGCCCGAGATTCGCAAGCAGATTCTCGAAGGCAAGCTGCCCCACGAGGTCCTGCTCAACGAGAAGGTGGGCGAGATCAAGGCGCAGATCATTGAGCGCGACGGCAAGATCTGGATGATCAAGGACTGCCCCAAGCACGGCCACTTCGAAGACATCATGTCGACCGACCCGGCCTTCTTCAAGCACCTGGAAGAGAGCTTCCCCGGCCGCGACATCCGCGCGCACAACGACGAGGGCCTGCACAACCACGGCACCTCGACCGTGACGCACGGCCGCGGCGCGGTGCTGACCATCGACATGACCAACCGCTGCAACATGATGTGCGATCCCTGCTTCATGGACGCCAACCAGGTGGGCTTCGTACACGAGCTGAACTGGGAAGAGATCAAGACCATGCTCGACAACGCGGCGCAGATCAAGCCGCGGCGTCAGATGAGCGTGCAGTTCTCGGGCGGCGAGCCGACGCTTTCGCCCTACTTCCTGGATGCGATCGCCTACGCGCGCAAGGTGGGCTACAACTCGGTGCAGGCTGCATCGAACGGCATCGAGTTCGCCAAGTCGAAGGAGCTCTGCCGCGCGGCGGCCGAAGCCGGCCTTCGCTACGTCTATCTCCAGTTCGACGGCATCGGCAACGCGGCCAACTCGCACCGCAAGGTGGGCAACCTCTTCGACGTGAAGCTCCAGGCCATCAATAACCTGCACGAGGCCGGCGTCGAGATCGTCCCGGTGACGACCATCATCAACGGCATCAACAACGAGCAGGTGGGCCGCATCATCCAGTTCGCGCTCGACAACCCGAAGAAGATCAGCTTCCTCAGCTTCCAGCCGGTCAGCTTCACCGGGCGCGACGAGGAGATCACCGACGAGCGCCGCTTCGCCCAGCGCTACACGCTGGCGCAGATGGCGCACGACATCAAGAACCAGGTGGGCTTCGGCGAGCCGGAGCGCGACTGGTTCCCCATCAGCTTCATGAGCACCTTCTCCGATTGGGCCGACCTGATTCACGGGCCGGCGGCCGAGTGGGGCCAGTTGAGCTGCGGCTGCCACCCCAACTGCGGCATCGGCATGGCCATGATGATCGACAAGGAGACCAAGGAAGCGGCTCCGGTGACGGCCTTCCTGAAGATGGACCAGGTGGCCAAGGACCTGGCCAAGGTGAACGACGCGGCGCGCGGCAAGTGGCTCTCGGTGATCGGCTTTGCCCTGGCCCTGCTGCGCAACTACGATCCCTTCCAGGCGCCCACCCACTTCAAGATCACCGATATGTTGAAGAAGATGGACAAGACCTTCAACGCCACCGGCCACAACTACGGCAGCGTCAAGGGCGACCGCACTTTGGAAGACATCAAGAAGCGCCGCGCCGACCGCTGGAACTTCCTGTTCATCGCCGGCATGTGGTTCCAGGACCTGTTCAACTACGACTTCCGCCGCACCGAGCAGTGCATCATCCCCTACGCCACGCAGGAAGGCGAGATCAGCTTCTGCGCGTACAACACGGGCATCGGCTGGCGCAACATCATCGAGAAGATGCACATGACGGCCACCCTCACCAAGTGGTACGAGGAGCATGGACGCCACGAGATCTTCGCCGGCGGCAAGAAGGTGGGCATGAGCCATGTGGGCCACTCGCTGACCCTCAACATGGAGCACGTCAACTCGGAAGCCAACCACACGCTGGACACGCTGGGCATCGCCAAGAACGCCCGCGAGGAAAGGCTGCGCGCTCGCGACTCGAAGCAGACCGCCGACAACCAGCGCATGGCCGCCCTCTACCGCGAGCACGTGCTGGGCGAGAAGCCGGTCGAAGGCATGGTCCCGCTGACCGCGATCGCTCCGGCCGCCAAGCCCGCCGCCAAGCAGCAAGAGACCGACATGGTGGCTGGAGATTAACAGCTAATTCGGACCGAAGGAAGCAAAACGGCCCACTACTGTGGGCCGTTTCCTCATTTGGTGTAAGATTTAGCCGTTATGCATTACCTGCTTGAGTGTCCATTTTGTAAGGCAACAATGGGAGTCGACGTAAAGGCTGCGGAAATCGATCCCCCTGAAGAGCCCTTTCCTTTTAGCTCAAGAGTAAGCCTCTGTGTCTGCCCTGGATGTCGTTCAGTGCTTATTGGTTGTGAGACCGAGGCGGATTCTGACGGCGTTTTCGACAAACCGGTGCGGGTTTGGCCATCGCCACCTCTGTATCTGAGCTATAAGATTCCTCCTGAAATAAAGCGATCATTAGAAGAGGCCGAAAGATGCCTAAAGGGAAGAGCGTACACGGCATGTGTTGCCATGTGTGGGCGAGCGCTAGAGGCAGTTGGGCGTCACTTTTATCCGCAGAATGAGCCGGGAAAGCCGCGATTGATGCTGAAAGATGCATTGGACAAGCTCGCAGAGGGTCAGGTAATCGATGCGAGGCTCCATAAATGGGGTCTCGCTCTTCATAGTGACCGCAACCTCGCTGCGCATCCATCCGGCACTGAGTTCAAGGAACAGGATGCAAAGGATGTCCTAAAATTCGCTCGAAACATCTGTGAGTATGTCTTTGTTCTTTCTTCCGAATTTGACGATTTTGAAAGAAGACGAAAAGTGAGAACAGCGTCCAAGAAATAGGCGGCGGGCGGCCCATGTGCGGGCCCCCTCCCAAGCAAAACCGCGGGTGCCCCTGGTCCCTCGCCTTTGGGGACCAGGGAAAGCACAGCCCTCAACCAGCCCCGCCCCGGGTTTTCGGACCTGTGAAAACACAAATCCAACCCCAAGCAGAAGCTTAGCGGCGGGTGGCCCCGGTCCCGATGCCCTTTTCTTCCCCCGCCGAGGGTGCCCCCGGTCCCTCGCATTTGGGGACCGGGGATGGAAGCCACTCATCTCTCCCCAACCGATCCCGAGCTGGAGCATCCTCGGCGGGTGGCGCAGGCGCGGGCCATCCTCCCCCGAGCAAGACAGAGGGTGCCCCAGAGCCTGCCCGAGGCGAAGTCGAAGGGTCCCTTGCTCTTCATGGACCTGGGAGAGTACGGCCCCAGCCCCGGCACAGTCCGCGCCTCAGGCGCCGCCAGCCCCACCGCAGGTGGTCACGCTCGCCGCAGAAACTCCACCCGGTTCGTCCAGTCGAGGGCGCTGGAGCGCAGGCAGACTGCCTCCAGGGCGCGCACAAGCTGCCCGACTTCCCACGGTTGGATCGTCCGGTCGTCGCATAGGATCGCGCCGGCGTGGCTCCTTCCCTCGCGGAACCAGGACTCAAGCAGGGTGGGAAAGGTCCGCAGGTCGAAGGTGACCAGCGTCAGCCCATGGGTTGTCGCTTGGGAAAGGCAGATCTCGTCCGGCTTGCCCAGGAGAAACCCGCCCTGCCATTCCGGCATTGCATAGGCTTCCCATGCCGGGCGCCGCTGCCGAAGCCCCGTGGCAACGGCGGGCGCAACATGCTCATCGAGCAGGAGCTTCAACATGGTCTTCGCTCAGATCGACAACCCGCTCCTGGATATTGGGCAGGATACGCTTCAGGGCCGCGAAGTCGATCGCGTCGTACTCGGCCAGTTGCTCGGCGATCTCGTCGGGAAAGGCCTCGATGTAGTTCACCGCAGCCTGCACTTTGTGGACCGGCCATTCCAGGTGCTTGGCGACCGCCCCGGCGTCCTGTTTGTAGGCGCGGAGCAGGTCGGCCATCTGCCAGATGGTCAGCCGGCTGCCCTCGATGTACGCCTGGCGGCCGATGGGCGAGTCGCGGAAGTCGATGAGGGCGAACTCCTGGCGGCGAAGGCCTTCTTCGACGAGGCGGGCGCTGGTGTCGCTGGCCGTCCAGCCGTGACGGCGGGCCATACGCTTGAGCCGCTCGGCGCTAGCTGCGGGCAGCCTCATGCTCACGACGGTGGTCGGCTTGGTCGCCATATTGTCACTCCTGTAAGCAATACTGACACTGTAATCGAAACAGCGCAAGTCGACTCGCCACGCCCCGCTTCCCCACCACCGGAGCGGGTCAGTGGCCCCGGGGTCGCCGGGCGTCCCAGGTCCGGATCTTCGGATCTGCGGCCGCACAGACTGCCAGACCTCCAGCTTGAATGGCCGGTACTGGCGGATGAATTCGAAGCCGGAGCGGTTAGTGGCGATAAGGCGGGCGCGGCAGGTGCGGGCGGTGAGGGAGGCGGGCAGAACGCGCCGGAGAGAGGTCCGCGGTCCCGGGCCGGTCTGGTAGGCTTCTACCGGGCTCATTTCGCAGCGCAAGGATCCCGGCTCATTCGATTCTCTGTGATGGCTTCGACCGTTGCGGCGAATCGGGCCGGCCTCGAGTTCGAGCGCGATCCGGCGAGCGGATTCGCAGCGATGTCAGGAGGTTTCATGCGTTCTTCCGCTTCCTTCACCCGTTGGTCCTTGTGTTTTCTCTTCCTGGTAAGCGCCAGTCTGCTGAGCGCGCAGTGGGCTCCGCTCGCCTCCGACCCCGGAGCGGCTCAGCGCATCGCCTGGTGGCGCGAGGCGCGCTTCGGCATGTTCCTGCACTGGGGCGTTTACTCGATCCCGGGGCGCGGCGAGTGGGTGCAGTTTGCTGAGCAGATTCCGGTGGACGAGTATGCCAAGCTGGCCGCCGAGTTCCACCCCGAGCACTTTGACGCGGATGCCTGGGCGAGCATCGCCAAGGCCGGCGGCATGAAGTACATGGTGCTGACCGCGCGCCACCACGACGGCTTCGCGCTCTTCGACGACCCGGAAAGCAGCTTCACGGCGATGAAGTCGGCCGCGCACCATGACTTTGTGGCCGACTATGTGAAGGCGGTGCGCAAGGCCGGGCTGGGGGTGGGGCTCTATTACTCGCCGCTCGACTGGCGCTTCCCAGGCTTCTACTTCCCCGGCATCTACCAGCCGAGCGCGATCGAGCTGCGCGCGCAATACCACCGACAGATCGACGAGCTCGCCACGCACTACGGCAAGCTGGACATTCTGTGGTTCGATGGCGGCGGCAACGAGTGGCTGGGCTTCGGGGGCCTGGAGTTTGCCGGGAACGGCTGGCAGCAGCGGCCCAGGGAGAAGCCCTACGCCGGCAGCTTCGACTGGCAGGACGCGAAGACGATTGCGCATCTGCGCCAGTTGCAGCCCGGAATCGTGGTGAACGACCGCACCAACGCGGCGGCCGACTTCCGCTCGCGCGAGGGCGACGGCGCGCTGGGCGGCTTCGATAATCAGACCCCATGGGAGCTGTGCACCACGATCACGGAGGGCGCCTGGGGCTACCAGCCCAATGCAAAGGTGAAGCCGCTGGCGCAACTCTTGCGGCTGTTGGTGGGCGCTGCCGGACGCGATGGCAACATGCTGCTGAACGTGGGACCGCGCCCGGACGGCCAGATCGACCCTGCCCAGGCCAGCCGCCTGCGCGAGATGGGCGATTGGCTCGCGCTCAACGGCGAGAGCATCTATGGCACTCGCGGCGGGCCGTGGCTGCCCGGAGCCTACGGCGTCTCCACGCACAACGGCAACCGAGTTTACATTCACATTCTGCACGCGCCGGAGAACTCCACGCTGGTGCTGCCCGCTCTGCCTGTGCGGGTGGTGAAGGCGGCGGTGCTGCATGGAGCCGATGTGGCCTTCCAGCAGACCGAGGGGACCCTGACCATCAACCTGCCGGCGGCGGCTCCGGAGCAGATCGATATGGTGCTGAAGCTGGAGATTGCCGAGCCCTGGACGACAAGCGCGGTGGTCCCGGTGCCGGCGAAATAGCCGTGGAGCACGCATAGCACTGAGAATCGGCGAGTCCGGCGCGGCCCTGTGCCGCATCGGCCAGCCGCGGTGGATTTTCATTTTCATCCTCTACTCACGCGGTTTACGATGGAGGCCAACCCGGGAAGGGGCGGGCAACCGAGGAGGAGCAATGAGCGAAAATCAGGCAAATACGGCGCGGGTTCCGGGACGCCGCGAGTTTCTCAAGGCCGGCGGCGCCATGACCGCCGCGCTCCTGGCGGCGCCGGCGATGGCCGATGTGCCCAAGGCGTTGAGCGCGATGCCGCCGCTGCCGTCGAACCCCAGAACGCCCGCGGCTATGCCGACGCGCAACCTGGGCAAGACCGGCTACAAGGTGGGCATCTTCTCGCTGGGCGGGCAGGCATCGCTGGAGCGGCCGAATAACTTCGACGTGGCCGTGCCCATCGTCGAGCGGGCGCTGGACCTGGGCGTGAATTACATTGACACCTCGTCGATCTACGGCGGGCCGGAGCGCTGGAGCGAGCAGTACATCGGCAAGGTGTTGGCGCGGCGGCGGAACGAGGCCTTTCTGGCGACCAAGACGCGCGAGCGCGACCGCGACGCCTCGATGCGGATGATCGAGAAGTCGCTGCAGTTGCTGCAGACCGATCACGTGGATCTGTGGCAGGTTCACGACGTGGGCGTGATGGCTAACGTGGACGCGGTCTTCGCCAAGGGCGGGGCCATGGAAGCGCTGCTCCAGATGAAGGAGCAGAAGGTGGTGCGCCATCTGGGCATCACCGGCCACTTTCGGCCGGACGCGCTGATGGAGTGCATCCGGCGCTATCCGTTCGACACCATCCTGATGGCGATCAACGCGGCCGACCCGCACCACTTCAGCTTCAACGAGGCGCTGCTGCCGCTGGCGGTGGAGCGGCAGATGGGCATCATCGGCATGAAGATTCCCGGCCGCAGCCGGCTGTTGAGCTCGTGGACCCCGCCGCCGCTCGAGCAGCAGAAGCGGTCGTGGGAGGGCATGGTGCTGGCGCCGACGCCGGGCACGCTGACCATGCGCGAGGCGATGTACTACACGCTCTCGCGGCCGGTGAGCACGGTGATCATCGGATGCGACACCATCGCGCAGCTCGAAGAGAATGTGCAACTGGCGCGCGAGTTCACGCCATTGAACGAAACGCAGTTGGCCGAAGTGGTGCGCAAGGCGGAGCCGGTGGCAAAGCCCGCGCTCTTCTTCCGCTTCTACGAGCACGCGTAGAGGCTGGTGCGGCTCAGGCGATTGCAGCGCCGTGCTTTTTCGTCTCTGCGCCGGAAAGGAAGCGCGGGAATGAGAGGGCACGGCGTTCGTGCGTCAGGCTCTTTGCTTGCGCAAGACCCAGGTGGTCATGCAGCGATAATCCTGCACGATGGTGGTCTTGAGCGGATCGACCAGCACCGCGTTCAGTTCGTCTGTCAGGTCCAGCAGCATCTCTTCGTCCACCAGGAACCACTTCGAGCCATCGGGAAGCAGGAAGCGGTTGCCGGGCAGGCGCTTGAAGTCCATTCCGATGCGCGAGCCCAGGCGGCAAAACAGCAGGCCGCCGGGCCTCAACACGCGCCACATTTCCATCAGCATGGCGCGAAAGTGGTCCTCGTCGCGGGCAAAGTGCAGCACCGCGGAGCAGATGACCGCATCCACAAACTCATCGGGAAACGGCAGGTTCTCAAGGGAGCCAACCTGAAAATTCTCCGCCGGCAATCGGGTGCCGAGCGATGCGGAGAGTTCCCGCACATGCGCAACTCCGGCCGCATCCGTGTCCACCGCAAAGACCTCGCAGCCTTCGCGGAGCAAGTGGACAAGGTTTCGCCCGTAACCGCATCCGGCATCGAGGATGCGCATGTCCGCGCGGAAATTGCCGCGCAGAATCTGATCGAAGACGTAGATATCGATCTGTCCGAACTGCTCCTGAATGCTCAGGGTCACCAGGCCACCATGTCAACCTTCCACGTTCAGATAGAGGCGATAGTGCTCATCGGCAATCGCGGTGAAGGGGCGCAGAGTCAGATTGCCGGCGCTGGTCTTTGCCTGCCAATCGGTTGAGCCGGAAGCGATCTGCGTGGCGGCGAGAAGCTCCCGCCTGCCGATGCTGGCCGGAGTGGCGCCAACGGCAAAGAGCGCCAGCGGTCCGTGCACCGCTGCCATCAGGTTGGGGTGCTGCGGATCGACAGCTTCGAGCACGGTGGACATATCGAACTCGATCTCGATGCGGTCGCCCTTCTTCCATGCGCGATCGATGCGGGCAAAGCGGCCGGGCTCGGGGCTGGCGAGAACGCTTTTGCCATTGATGGCGACACGCGTCGCGGGCCCCGCCCACGCGGGAATGCGTAGCCAGATCGGGCAGTGCATGGGCCGGTCGCATGCGATCTCGATCTGTGTGGATGGCGTGAAGGGATAGCCGGTGCGCTGGGTGAGCGCGATGCGCTCGCTGCCGCGCTCAAAGACGACGCGCGAGGGCACGAAGAGGTTGACGTAGATGCCGTCTTCGTCGTGCAGGTAAGCGCTGATGCCGTAGTCGGCGGTGACCTGCGCGAAGGTGCCGGTGCAGCAATGCCATTTGTACGGGTGATAGACCTTCACGCCGTCATTGTTGTAGTCGGAGTAGTAGAAGCCGTGGCCATCGGGCTGGATGGGCTTGACGCCGAGGATGCAGTTGAAGAGCACGCGCTCCATCGAGTCGCCGTAGCGGCTGTCATGGGTGGCGCGCAGCAGGTAGCGGGTGATCTTGAAGTGGGCGTAGGAGCCGCAGGGAGTTTCAAAGCTGGAGTGAGTCTTCGTCAAGCTCTCACCTACCTCTCCGCTGCCCGGCTCGCGGAAATCTTCATCCGGTCCCCAGCCGCCGGTGGCAAAGCTCTGCGTCGAGCGCAGGAAATCGAACCCGTTCCGCGCCGCGCGCAGATGCTTCTCGCTGTCCAATACAAGCCAGGCCTGCATCGCGCTGCTCATTGCGTTCACGTGGCTGTAGGCATGTTTGCCCGGCAGAACGTTCTGCCCCGCGGCCAGCGGATTCCAGTACCAGTCGTCGGTCAGGAAGCGCACGGCCAGATCGCGATAGCGGCTGCCCGCGCCGCGCTTCCATGCGATGAAGAGATTCTCCGGCAGAGTATAAGACTCGTCCCAGCAGAATGACTCATCGACGTGCGGCCGCGCATACTGCTCCGCGCGCGAAAGAGCCTTCTCGGGCAGAAATGGCAGAACCGCGTCCAGCGCGGCATCCAGCGCTTTCAGCGCGGACGTGTCTGCGGCAAACTCGTGCGCATCGAGCAGCCCGATGGAGACCTTGTCATAGGTATAAGCGGGAAAGCGATTGTCTTTGTAGAAGTTAGGAGAAATGGCCGCCGCGTAGCCGTGCACCAGCCGGTGAATCTTCTCCTGCGTAGGTTTTGCGCCGGTTGCCGCATAGGCGCGCGCCAGCCCGGAAAGGTACTGGCCAAAGCTGTGGCCGGGAGCGAAGCCATTGTTTCCGGGCTTGTCCAGGTCACCCAGCGGTGCCCAACTGTACCATCCGCCCATCTCTTCGCCCGGCGCCGGGAGGCCAGCACGCTGGCGGAAGGGCTTGAGCAGCGAGTCTTCGTCGAGGGCTGCATAAAAGGCGTGGTTGGTCTGGAACTGCTGGCGCAGCGGTCCTTCGAGGAGTTCGACATCGCCGTAGCCGAACTGGCCGAGCGGGGAACGAAGGTCAGGTTGGTTTCCAACTGCCGCGATCGCCCTGTGCGGCTTGACGAGAGCAGCGGCGGCAACCGCCGCGCCCGTTTTCATAAAAGTTCTGCGAGACTGGGTCATTTCTTATCCCCTTTTGGGTTTATGGCACGGACGGCTGGGGCACACGCCCGCGCCGGGGAAGCCAATTCAAGCACAGATTGGCATGATTGGAAAGCGGCCACGGCGTCCGCTGGCGCTTTCATGTGTTGTGCAGCCTTCCTTACCCCAACCGGCTCACCTTCACCGCCAGCTTGTCGAAATCCACGATGCCCAAATTGCGGGCGGCTGCCATGTGCAGGTAGGGCAGGTGCTCGGGGTCCAGGTTCCAGTACGCTTTGGCCACGTAGGCGTCCAAGGCCACCGGATCGGTCCCTGCAACCATGGTCTTCTTCGTCGCCACGTCCTCAAGGTTGCCGCCGGTGGGGCCGTTGCGCAGCAGGATGCGGTAGCAATCGATCAGCGTGACCGTGGGCAGCATGAAGCTGGCCAGGTCGGCCAGGCTCTGGTGAATCTGCTGGTGCAGCCGGTTGCGCTGTCCGCCCAGGATGCCATACCAGTTCTTCATCCCCAGCGTCACGCCGGACAGCGTGTGATGCTTGGCGATGGGCATGTTGATGATCTTGTCGGCTTCAAGGAACGGGGTAAAGACCGGCCAGCTCTTCAGCACCACCCCGCCCATATCCACCTCGCGGAAAAGCTCGGGGTCGGGAAGAACGACCTCGGCGCCCTCGGTCCGTGCCGCCGCCTGAATGCCGGAGCGCTGGAAGCAGCGCCGCGGCTCGTTGCAACTCACGTCGGTCACGATGACGCGCTTGGCTCCGGCCTGCCAGCATTGGCGCACCACCTCGGCAACGGCTTCCGGATTGGTGTTGGCGGCCTGCTC
>JBAVMZ010000209.1:0-7101 GCA_049690595.1 Occallatibacter sp.
GGGTTGGGCTCCGGGCTGCACTCCGGGCTGGGCTCCCGGCTGAGCCGGCGCGTACTTGCTGGCGCACTTGGCCTGCAGCGTGGTGGCGTGGAAGACGCCGTCGCGCCCGTAGGTCCCCTCGGCCAGCGCCTGGGCGTCGTCCTTGAAGGTGTCCGGAGGCGGCTCGGAGCCCTGGTAGGTCACCTTCAGCACGCCGCCGGTCCCGGCCTTCGCGGAGTGGCTCTCGAACTCGTCCATGACGAAGGTAACGTGGGTGCCGCTCTGCTCGATCGAGCCGGGCTGGACGAAGCCCTCCACCCGCAGGTTGCTGTGGTACGCCTTGTCGCCCATCTTGCCCAGTTCGGCGATCGTGACGTAGTAGCTTTTGGCCGAGCCATAGCCCGACCAGGCCAGCCAGCCGATGGTGCCGACGATGACCGCGGCGGCGATGCCGATGCGCAGGGAATTGGCGGGGATTCTCATAGTCAGTTATTTACGATACGGGCCGAGGGTGCCTCGGTCAACCACCGCACGGTGGAGAGGGTATCCGGTGGGAGGCAGAAGGCACTCCTGATGGCGGTTGGGAAGGTACCGCGCCGGAAGGGGGCAGACTGTTGGGGAACGAATGGGCGGAAAGGTGAAAGGGGTACGGCGCCCGGCGCCCGGAGACGCCAGCGCTGCCTGCATTCGAGGATCAGTGGTCGCCGCCCGACCGGGCACGTTGCATCGACGCCACGATCGCAGGGGTGAGAACCATGGCAACAAAGGCCAGTCCAATCATGAAGTCGATCATCGAGGGAGCCTCCCCGGCAGTGCCGGAATCCGTTGCCGGAACCGAGGGGCGCCGGCAGCCAAAGGTGTGCGCGCTTTCCGCGCTTGCAAGCTCAAGGTACTCGAATCGAACGATTGAGCGAAATACCAGTTTCGTTGAAGTGGGATGCTTCCTTGGTAATCGAGATCGGGTACCCGGGCGTGTTTTTCCACAGCTTTGCGGACGGGGGCGGAAGGAGCGGAGAGTCTTCGGGCGGGCAGGGCGAACCGGGGAAGCTGCTGCCGCTCAGGAGGATGGAAGCTCCGGAATTTCGGTCTTGCGTGATCGCTCTCCGGGGCGGCTGGTTAGGGAAGACGGCGCACGCGATGAGCAGGAGCCTGGAGATCTTCGTCAGGCCCCTTCCGAGTGGAGGCGACCAGGACGGCCGGACAGGTGAGCATCGCGACAAAGGCGAGGGCAACCAGCAGATCGTGCATAGAAACAGACTCCAGTGCAGCAAAGGATGCCAGAACTCGATCAATGGCCGAAGCGGCGGACGACGAACGCCGAGGTAACGTATTGCTCGGTCCAAGGTAATCGAATATCGTGTTACCATTCTACCGACACAGGTCCAAAATCTGCAAAGAAATCGCTCAATTCTTCATCCGCTTGATGGCGAAAACGTGGCTGGTTACTGACCCCAAGGTCGCATAGACAAGGCTGGCAATTCGTGGGGTGGGGTTGCAACGGGCGGGGACGCCGGGGGACGGGTCTACCAGTCCTCGCTCCCCGAGCGCGCCTTCTGGATGGTGGCCAGCACGGCAGGCCCGACAATCATCAGCACAAATGCCGCTCCGATCAGGAAATCGAACATGGGCCGCCTCCTCCCCGTCGAGCTTGGATGCACAGAATCGTCAATCCGATGGACGGCTGTCCAGAGAATTCTGCGATGGAAGAATCGCCAGTAATGACCGGAGAGTCCCGTCGGGGGGAGGCCGTGGACAGTTCATGCGTATTCCGTGGCCGGTGGAATCTAGTGAGCGTTCTCCAGCGTGTGCGCCGCCCGGTCGAGCGCCTGCGCGAGCATCGAGAGTTGCTGCGCGGCGCGTGTGGCGTCGCGTGCGTCCAGAGCCTCGTTGATGCCGGGAATGACGACAGCCGCATAGCCGGCGTACTCGCCGGGGGCGTAGATGGTGTGACGGTACCACGGGCGGTTGGGCAGGCCGGCGGGATTCAGCAAGTCGGCCTCTGCCTGGCGCAGCGCCTGGTTGAGGCGCGGGGCGGGGCCGGAGGCGGCTGTCTGCGCCGCGCGGGCATGATCGGCGGCTGCCGCAAAGCGCCCCGAGGCAGCCTGAGCAGTGCTAAAGTCAACCCCCCCCAGCCCGAGGTCGCCGGCCTTGCGCCGGGCCGCGTCCAGGTAGGCATTCACTGAGCGGGCGTAGGCCGGATAGTCGTAGGGAAGTACATCGACGCCTGCCATGCGCACCGCTTGCAATCCGAGAACTCGCGCCATCTCCTGCAGGTAGACGAACTTCGGATCGGCGTTTTCCGTGTACCACTTGTAGTTGTCGAAGACCGAGTGGTAGACGCCGTACGGTCCCGAGGAGCCAATGTCGGTGGAGGGAACGCCGGCGCGCTGCAGGAAGGGCGTGAAGTCGGAGCCTGAACCCAGGTCGCCCAGGCGCACGTCGTCGCCCGGTTCGGACGGGGCGTTCGAGGGTCGGCGGTCGTTTCCGGCGCGGTTCAGCCGCCACTCCTGGTAAACCGTGCTGCCGAGTGGGCTGGGGATCGCGCGCGCGACATCCCGGACGAACTGCCGCAGCGAGGGCACCGCGGCAGCGGAGAAATCGGGACCGGAGACGGCCACATCCACGTTGAAGTAGGCCACGGCGTGGGCGAGCTCGGCCGTGTGCTGCTCCACCCATTCCGTGGAGCCGATGAGGCCCTCTTCTTCCGCGTCCCAACTGGCGAAGATCATCGTTCGCCGCGGACGCCAGCCGTGGTCAAGCAGGGTGCCGACCCCGTGCACGGCTTCGAGCAGCGCGGCGGTACCGGAACAGGGGTCGACCGCGCCGTAGACCCAGGCGTCACGGTGGTTGCCGGTGACGACCCACTCGTCGGGGAACTCCGCTCCTTTGACCCTGCCGATGACGTCCCAGATGAGCCGGCGCTGGTAGTCCTGACGGGAGACAAGATGCACCCGGACGCCGCCCGGACCGATGTGGTAGCGGAAGGGCAGCGCGCCCTGCCATGCCTGGGGAACGCCGGGGCCTTTGAGCGCCTGCAGAATGGGCGCGGCATCGTGGTAGCTCAGCGGGATGGTGGGAATGCGCGGCTGATTGCCCTCGGGAGAGATGCGCGCCGAGTCGGGCAGATCGGGCGTCGAGGAAACCCCGGGGGTCTCCGGGTCTCCGGGGTACTTGAAGAGGAACTGCACGGAGCCGCGCTGCACCGCGGTCTCCGGCCGCCAGGGACCCATCGGGTAGGGGTCGCCCTTGTAGTAGCCGTCGTCCTGAGGGTCGGAGTAGAGCAGGACGGCTGCCGCGCCGCGCTGCTCGGCCAGGTAGACCTTGACCCCACGGAAGTTCGAGCCGTAGCGGATGAGGACGATCTTGCCGTGCAGGTCGATGTGCTGGGCGGCCAGTTGCTCAAAGTCCTCGATGCGGCCGTAGTTGGCGTAGACCACCTCGGCGGTCACCTCGCCTGAGCCGGAGGAGCCGTTGAAGGGCATTACGACGCGCGGGTCGTCCTGAAAGGGCTCGCCCTCGACGTGCTCGCGCCCCGGGCCGCTCATCAGAAGCTTTCCGTTCGAGTCCCAGGCCTCGACCCGGACCTCGATGGGCTGATTGAGCAGCACGCGGTAGGGGACAATTTCGGTCTCCAGGCCGGCCTCGCGAAACTTGCGGGCCACGTATTCGGCGGTCTTATAGTCCTCGGGCGTGGCCGCCAGGTGGGGCTTGGCGGTGAGCGTCTTCAGGTGCTGGCCGGCCAGCTTTGCGTCGGGAACGGCGAGGAAGCGGTCTTCGATCTTCTGCTCGGCGGAGAAGTCGTGGTAGCCGAAGACCGCGGCCTGCGAGGCGATGCGCGCGGGAGCAAGGAAGAAGACGAATGCCGAAACAACGAGCGCAGGGAACGCTGGGCGGAGCTTCATCGCGGAGATTCCTTTTTGACGAGAGACAAAATGCAAGCCGCTCCTCACGCCTATCCTACAGTCTTCAGGCCACACGAAAAGGTAGCGCCGTGTATGACAGCGTGGGCTTTGTCAACGCTCTCTTTCAGCCGTTTCTCGGGAAAAGAGCGCCGGGAACTCCCTGGGTGGGGAGGCCGGTGTCAAGGGCGCCGTTCTGTGGCGTTCATCTTGACCCTTGACACCGGCCTCCTCACCCTCCCAATTGGCTTGGGATCGAATCTCAGGTTCTTTCTCAGATTCGATCCATAATTGGAAAGAACCGTCTTGTCTTGCTAAACGACCCCGAGCCCGCACTTTCGAGTCAATCCCTCTCGATGGCAGCCGTTGAGGCTCCACCAACCATGTATTCGGTCCTGTGATACTCCGTGATTTCTTGTTCAAACTCCTCCCTCATCAGCCCGTGGTGAAAGTCGGGTTTTGAAAGGGCACGACTAAAGTTGTTCAGTCGTGCCGCAAGACGTTGAGAAGAATCGGCCTTAATGGCCGCGAAAAACTCGACCCATGGCACGGAAGAATGGGTCAGGGCACGACTTCAGTCGTGCCGATAAAGCCAATGAAATCAACCGGGCGTTAGCCCCTGAGGGGTGTTTTTCGGCAATTTGGACTTTAACCACAGGCTGTTGAAGCCGGCGCATACCACCCAGTGTGTCGGCCAACCTGCCCGCGCGTCTAAAATCGCGGGAGCGAGCTCGATGAGGAAGCGCACATGGATTCTGCCGTTGCTGCTGGCCGCATCCTCGGTCAATCTGCCTGCCCAGAAACCCACCTTGCCCCGAACGAGCGCCGCCGAGCTCGAACTGACCACCGAGGTGGCGGCGAGAACCGAGAAGGGCTACCCGGCCGTGCTCCGTGTGACCCTGCGCAATGCCGCCGGAACCGTCGTCAATTTCCCCTTGCCGGCCACGCCCTGCGTTCCTTTCGGCGGTGGCGTCAGTGTGACCTACGGCTGGCGTCCGCGGGACGAGAAAGACCACTCTGGTCTGGACTCGGGGTGGGGTTGCGGGAGGAGTGATCCCGTGTCTCTGATGGAGCGCGTCCGCGCCGAATGGATACGCCTGGAAGCGGGCGAGTCGGTGACGCTGAGCTGGAGTTTCGAACACGAGCTCGACAAGAGGAAGCCGGGCAAAGTGACCTACTGGGCCACCTACACCCCGCCCGAGGCGACCGATGAGGAATGGGCCGAGCTGGAACGGGAAGGCTACAACGTGCCGGCTAAGACTGTGCGCTCCAGGGAGGAGAGCTTCGTCGTCGAGTAATCGAGAAATCCGCGTTGCGCACCGCGATCCCGGCGAGTGCGTGCAGTCCGGGGAGGCCCCGGAACAAAACCCGGCCGCGAGGCGTTACACTCATCCCATGCAGCCCCGCACCAATGCACGTGTGAGCCTGACCGCGCTGCTCGGCACGCCGGTGACGGACGCGCAGGGTCATATCCGGGGAAAGCTCAAGGACATTGCGGTGGCCACCGGACCGGACGCGGGCAAGGTGGCGGGCCTGGTGCTGAAGACGCGCGCGGGGCTCGCGCTGGTTCCGTCGCAGGAAGTCATGGAGACGCCGGCCGGCACGCTCGAGCTGCGCTCGGCGGGCGCGCTGGTGCCGCTCAAGGACGAGGGCAACTTCCTCTTCCTGCAGCAGGACCTGGTCGACCGCCAAATCATCGACGTGCACGGGCGCAAGGTGGTGCGGGTCAACGACGTCGATCTCGAGTGGATGGGCCAGGGCGCGGCCCACCTGCTTCGCGTCGCCGAGGTCGAGGTGGGTCTGCGCGGCGCCTTCCGCCGGGTATTCAAAGGTATGTTGCCCAGGGCCAAATTGGAGACCCTTAGCCGGCGCTTTGCGGCGCGCGGCATTCCCTGGCAGTTTGTCGACGTCATCGAAGTGGACCCGGCGAGGCGCGTCAAGCTGCGCATCGAGCACGAGCGCCTGGCCGAGCTGCACCCCTCCGACCTGGCTGACATTCTGGAAGACCTGGCCCCGGCCGAGCGCGAGGCGGTCTTCACCTCGCTCGACGAAGAGGTGGCGGCCGAGACGCTGGAAGAGGTCGAGCCCCGCCTCCAGAAGGCCCTTCTCGCAAAGCTGGACGAAGAGCGCATCGCCGACATCGTCGAGGAGATGGACCCCGCCGCCGCCGCCGACCTGCTGGCAGAGCTGCCCGAAGAACAGTCCGACGCCATTCTCGAAGAAATGGAGCCGGAGGAGCGGCAGGAGGTCGAGGACCTGCTCGAGTTCGACGAGAAGTCCGCGGCCGGCTTGATGACCACCGACTTCGTACGGGTCGGACGCGAGGCGACAGTGGCGCAGGCCGTGGACGCGCTGCGCACCTTCGACGGCGACCCCGAGAGCGTCACCGAGGTCTATCTGCTCGACGAGAAGCGCGCGCTGTGCGGGTCGGTTTCGCTGGCGCGGGTGGTGATGGCGCAGCCGGAGACGCGGCTCTCGGTGCTGGCCGAGCCGCGGGTACTTTCCTGTCCCTTCGACATGAACCAGGACGAGCTCGCCGAGATGTTCGACAAGTACAATCTGCACGCGCTGGCGGTGGTCGATGGGCAGGGCCGGATGGTTGGCGTCGTCCAGGCCGACCACGTGATCGCCTACCTCCGCGACAAGCTTTAGTCCTCCGCCGGGCCTGCCGACCCGCCCCGCATGAAACTCCATACGCTGACCCGCTAACTTGCAGCGGTCGCGCCAGCGACGCTAATTCGCTGATTTTATTGAATCCGCATCGGTTGTCTCTTGTTTGGGAATCTCCGGCAAGGCGGCGCCGGCACCGGCCAGCCGCCACGCGCCGTAGGCGCAGCGTTGGTTAGCCCCGCGCTTCAGCGTGGGGTCTGCGTTACCAACAATGTACCCGGAGTCCCGTAGGGACGGCGCTTCAGGATCGTACGCACCCCTCTCGCGCTTCCTGCATGGAAAACCCAAAACCGCGCGCAACTCCCCTGAATGTCAAACAACGACTCTCACCTCTCCTGCAGCGAAATCAGAGTGACCGTATCCCGAACTCGACGCGACCAACAGGGAGCGGCGACCCTGCAACAAGCTCAACAAGCCACACCAACTCTCGCTTTCGCTCTCGCCTGCATCTCTCGCAGGTCAGCCTGCATCCAATTCCCCTCTCATCGCTCACAATGGAGTGGAAGGCTCCTGCGGCAGCGCGGAGCGGCCCCGGAGGGGTCGATTCTGACGG
>JBAVMZ010000210.1:0-2145 GCA_049690595.1 Occallatibacter sp.
TCTTCTAGAGGCGTCCATTTTCAGGTGCGCAGAAGGTCACTTCGCGTTCGAAAAATCGCCGCAAAGAGTCCGCTTCGCCTCGCAGGAACCCGCATTGAGTTGAATTTGGGCTCCCCGCCCAGTTGGACGGAGAAAAGTGAAACCGTCACAGCGTCCGCGCGAAATACTCGCTGAACATCATGCCCCGAGCTTGCCAAATTGTCGTCAGGCAACGGTCAACTGGTTGAAAATATCTTGCGGATCGACATATAAAGGCGTTCCCTGCCTGCAGAGAGTTCCAACCGCAGACCCCAATTCACCCGCACTCCAACCGATCCCTGATCCCTGACCCCTGATCTCACAGCGTCCGCACGTAGTTCTTCCCCGGTAGCTGCCGCACGCGCCCCGTGATCTCCAGTTCGAAAAGCGCGGTAAATACTTCCGAAGAGGTCAGTTGCGTCTCCAGCATTTCCAGAATTTCGTCGATCTGCAAAGATTCGTCAGTGCGCAGAACCTCCAGCACCATGGCCTCCTGCGGCCGCAGAACCGGATCAGGCAATAAAGATGCGGTAGTCTCCGACTTGGATTCAGCCGGAGCCAGCGCCTCCAGTTCCAGCCGCACCTGCGAGGGCAGATCCTCCCACACGTCTTCCCAGGTGGCCGTCAGCTTGGCTCCCTGTTTAATCAGCGTGTTAGGCGTCCACGACCCCTTGCTGGTCACGTTGCCGGGCACCGCAAACAGGTCGCGATTCTGATCGGCCGCGCAGCGTGCGGTCACGCGCGTCCCCGAGTTCTCGCTCGCCTCCACCACCAGCACGGCCACGCTCAGCCCGCTCAAAATGCGATTGCGGCGGGGAAAATTCTGCGGCGCGGGGAACGTGCCCATCGGCACCTCGCTCACAATCGCCCCGCCCGTGGCCAGAATCTCTTCAGCCAGCTTCTTGTTCTCTTTCGGATACACCACGTCGATCCCCGTGCCCCACACCGCCACCGTCGGCATCCGCGCCGCCAGCGCTCCCTTGTGCGCGCAGGAGTCGATGCCCCGCGCCATGCCGCTGATGATCAGCAGCCGCCGCGCAGCCAGGTCGCGCGAGAGCATCTCCGCCACCCCCGAGCCGTAGGGCGACGGGTGCCGGGTGCCCACCACGGCGATCCCCGGCCGGCTCAGCAGCCGCGCGTCCCCGCGCACCCACAGCACCGGCGGCGGGTCGTAGATCTCCCTGAGCCGCTCCGGGTAAACCGCGCAGCCGTAGGTCACCACCGTGGCACCCTGCGCCGCCACCTGCGCCCACTCCTGCTCGGCCGCCGCCCGCGCCCTGCCCTCGAAGATGAACTGCGCCGCAGCGGCCGGGAAGTTCAGCCCCTCCAGCGCCGTCAGCGGCAGCCGGAAGAGCTCGCCCGGAGCCTCCAACTTCTCCACCGCATCCAGGATGCGCTTCGGTCCCAGCCCCGGCGAGAGCGCCAGCGCCAGCCAGGCCAGACGATCCTCGTCCAGCACCGCCGTCGTGGCCAGCAAGTTGTCATCGGGATACGGTTGCGCGCTCATCGGCAGACTCCGCCGAAACCGCACCATCCAGGGAGAAAGCTGTCTCCCGCCGGGAGACGCAAAAAGCAAACCAATCGACCTGCAGTCACGTTACCGCGGTCATCAGCGTCCGTCAATCGAATCGCTCGCCCTCTGCACCGCCCCGAACCCCATCCATCACGGCCTGCCTCCCGAATCCCTACCCGCCGCACCGTAGTCTAATGAAAAGAGTGAGTTCGACTGCCCATCCCCGCCTGCGCATCGCCGCCATCCGTTTTCTCAACCCCGCGCCGTTGATGTGGGACTTCGAGCACCCCCCGCTAGCCGGCCCCCTGGCCGAGCGCTACCGGATCGACTGGATGCTCCCCTCCGAATGCGCCGACCGGCTGGCCGCCGGCCAGGCCGAGATCGGCCTGATCCCCATCGCCGCGCTGGCCGCCAATCCCGGCCTGCGCATCCTGCCCGGCTGCACCATCGCCTCCAAGGACCGCGTCCGCTCACTGCTGCTGGTGCGGCGCGCCAGCCAGCCGATTGCGGCCCTGCACACGGTGGCGGCGGACAACGCCAGCCGTTCCACGCTGGCCTACGCGCACATTCTGTTTCACAAATGGGGCAACCCGGCAATTCCCTTCATTCCCATG
>JBAVMZ010000211.1:0-18632 GCA_049690595.1 Occallatibacter sp.
CCGCTCAGCGAGCGCGACACCGCGAACACGCAGAGCGAGCTGATCAAGCTGCTGCGCCTGAGCCCGACGCTGACCACCGTGGTGGCTCACGATCCGTCGCTGCTGGCCAATCAGGAGTACGTGGCGCGCAACAATCCGCAGTTGGCCGCGTTTCTCGCCGCGCATCCCGAGGTCGCCCGCAACCCCGATTTCTATCTCTTCACCCACCTGATGCACCAGGGCGGCGAGCCGGACGAGGCGCTGGAGCGCGCCGTCTGGCCCGATGTCTATCGCGCCCAGCAGCCCTCGGGGCCGTGGAACGAGTTCCTGCGCGACCTTTCGCCGCTGATGGCCTTTGTCTGCTTCCTGGTGGCGCTGGTCTGGCTGATCCGGGTATTTGTTGAGAACCGCCGCTGGGGCCGCATCTTCAAGCTGCAGAGCGAGGTGCACAATCGGCTGATCGAGAAGTTCAGCTCGTCGCAGGATCTGGCCGCCTACATGGAGACCGAGGCGGGCAAGCGCTTCCTGGAGGCGGCGCCGATTCCGGTGGCCTTCGAGCAGGAGCGGCGGGTGCCGAATGCGCTGGCTCGCGTGCTGACCCCGCTGCAGATCGGCACGGTGCTGGTCCTGCTCGGCATCGGCTTCCTGCTGCTGCGCCACGCGGAGCAGGATTTCCGCACGCCGATGCTGGTGCTGGGTACGATCACCCTCATGCCGGGCATCGGGTTTATTCTGTCCGCGGGGATCACCTGGGCGCTGGCCAACCGGATGGGCCTGATGCCGGAGCCGCCGGCCGGCCCGCAATCGGGCCCGCAGGCAAACGAGTAGCCGGAGCGGCGCTTGCTCCCCATGAGGAACCGACGGCCCATGCAATGGGAAACCGCCATCCCGAATCCGCTGGCGGGCGAGGCCACCCACCCCGCCTGCCAGCCCATGGACGCTGACGCTTTTGCCGGCTTTTACGAGCGGTCGGCGCGTCCGCTGTGGGCGTATCTGGCGCGGGTGGCGGCCGACGGCGCACTGGCCGAAGACCTGATGCAGGAGAGCTACGTCCGCTTCCTCACCGCGGACCATCCGGCCGAGGGCGAGGTGGCCGCCCGCAAATATCTTTTCCGCATTGCCACCAACCTGCTGCGCGACCACTGGCGCCGGCCGCGAACGGCTTCGCTCGAAGAGACGCCGGAGAGCCTGCTGGCAAGCGGCGCCGCAACCGGCGAGTGGGAGACGCTGGTGGGTCCGGCGCTGAACAGGCTGAGCCCGCGGGACCGGCAGCTTCTCTGGCTGGCTTACGCCGAGGGCTACTCGCACCGCGAGATTGCCGAGATCACCGGACTGGCCTCGGCCGGCATCCGGCTACTGCTCTTCCGGGCGCGCAGACGCATGGCTGCCCTGCTGCGTCCCAATGAGAGGAGGGAGCCATGAGACTCGGCTCTTGCCCGCAGGAAAAGGAAGTGGCCGCGCTGGTGCGCAACGGCGGATGGCCGGAGGCCGTCCAGCCCGAGCTGCGCGCGCATCTCGACGGCTGCCGCGCCTGCGCCGAGCTGGCCCGGCTCAGCGAAGCGCTGCGGCGCCTGCGCACGGCCTCTGTGGCCGAGGCCCAACTGCCCGCGCCCGGCGTGCTCTGGTGGCGGGCGCAACTACGCTGCCGCCATGCCGCCCTGGCGAGCATCCGCAAGCCGCTCGTGGGCGCGCAGGTCTTCGCCCTGGCCACGCTGCTTGTGGGCGCCGCGGCCTTCCTTGCCTCGACGGCGGAGTCGGGCTCGGGCTGGACGGGCCGGCTGGCCGCCCTGGCCGGCGCCTTCCACTTTGAAGCTTTCTGGTCCGTCCCGGGGGATCGTCTTTCCCCGGAATGGGGATTACTGATCGTCGCGCTCGCCGCTTTCGCCCTGCTGGGCGGGGTGGTGGTCTACCTGACAGGCGAAAAGCGTTAGCGGCCTCCGGCTCAGCGTTTTTGGCCCGGAGAGACTGCGGAGTCCGCTCGAAGATCGCCTTTTGCCGTCCGCGATCGTTTCATTTCTCTCGATTCTCGATTTTTTCACAACTTCCCACGGCATACCGGGTCTAGACCGGCATCCGTCCTCCCTCCGAGCACCGGCGCCTCCCCCCAAAAAACGCCGGACCCAGCGGTAGAACGAAGACAGTTTTTGGTTTCCTCTGCCGGTGGGGTAACGCCGCAGCGGATGCGCCCAGGGCCCGCTCCAAGAGGCCTTCCCGGCGCCCCTCGGAGGGAATATGCCGTCCCGTGCCCGTCCGCGTTTTCTGCCTGCTGCCTGGCTCTCTCTCGCCCTACCGGTTGCGCTGCTTGTTTCCGCAGCCTGCCCCTCGCACCTCGGCGCGCAAAGCTGGTCCCAGGCCGCTCCTTATCCCTCCCAGAACGCCCAGCCCGCCTATGGCCAGCAGTATGCCCAGCCGAACTACGGCCCGCAATACCCGCAGCCCGGCTACGGTCCGCGGTACGCCCAACCAGTCCAGCAGCCCTACGCGCAGCAGCCCGGCTACACCGATCCGGGCCAGTATCAAGACCCCAGCGCATACTCCGAGCAGTTGAACGGTGAGCCGCAGCAGCCCGCGCAGCCCTTTGGCGCGGAGCAGCTGCAGCAACTGGTGGCTCCTATAGCCCTCTATCCGGACACGCTGGTGGCGCAAATCCTGGCCGCTGCCACTTACCCGGCCCAGGTGGCCGCGGCGGACAACTGGGTGCGCTCGATGGCTGGAGCCCCGGCCGAGCAGATCGCGGCCGGCGCCGACACGCAGAGCTCGTGGGATCCCAGCGTGAAGGCGCTAACCGCTTTTCCCCAGGTCTTGGCGATGATGGATAGCGACCTGCGCTGGACCACCGACTTGGGCAATGCCTATTACAACCAGCCCCAGGACGTGCTCGCCACCATCCAGGTGATGCGCAAGCGCGCCCAGGACGCCGGCACCCTGCAGAGCACGGCGCAGGAGCAGCTCACCTATAACCAGGGCTACATCCAGCTGGCGCCGCCCGATCCGCAGATGGTTTATGTGCCGGCCTACGACCCGTGGTCGGCTTATGGGCAGCCGGTGAACCCCTACCCGGGCTTTTCCTTCTCCAGCGTGCTCCGGTCCTTTGCCGGGTCTGGCGCCGGGTCTGGCGCCGGGTCGGGCTTGATGCGCTTTGGCCTGGGCACGGCCATGAGCGCCTTCAGCCGCATGCCCTTCGGCTGGATGGGCTGGGCGCTCAACTGGCTCAGCTCCACGATCTTCTTCCACCAGTCGCCGTATTCCTCGAACAGCACCACGGTGGCGAACTGGGGCGGCGGACGGGGCGGGTCTTACGCAGGGCAGGGCGGTTCGGGCTATGGGCGCGGCGGCTATGACCGTCAGCGCGAGCTTCCCCGCTTCGGCGACGGGCAACGCGGCGAAACTTACTCTCACCCGATGCGCGCTCCCGATCCGCAGCCGCGGAGCTGGACGACAAATCCGGTCCGTCCTGGAGCGCCTGGGTACGGCTTCAGCCGGCCCGCCCCGCAATTCGCGAGGCCAGAGCCGGTAAGGCCGCAACCTTTCGGGCGGCCCACCATGCCGTCCGCGGAGCAGGGCTGGGCCTCAAGACCGGCTGCCCCGCAACAGAACTGGCGCGCCCCCGAGACGGCGCAGCCGCGCGGATTCGACTCGCACGGATTCGGCGAGAACCGCGGCTGGCAGGCGCCTTCCTCGCGCGGCTACTCGGGATTCGCTGACAGGGAAGAGAAATCGGGCGGATTCCACCTCTTCGGCCGCGGCCACAAAGATGAAGCTCCGCACTATAGCTACAAGGCTCCGAAGATGCCCAAGGAGTCGAGAGGCTTCGGCGGCGGCCACTTCGGCGGCGGCCACTTCGGCGGCGGCCACTCCGGCGGAGGTCACTCTGGCGGCGGACATGGTGGTGGGCATGGCAGCGGGCATCGGCGCTGAACGCCGAGAGTACCGGGTGTCCGGGCTCACCTGGCCAGCACCGCATCCGCAATCCGCGCCGCCTCTAGGGCCGGCCGCACCGCGTGCACCCGCACAATCGACGCCCCGCCCAGGATCGCGGCCACCAGCGCGGCCACGCTGGCCGTCTCTCGGGCATCCATGGGCGCATCGGTCCCGTCATGAAGCGGGGCCAGCGCGCGGCCCAGGAACGACTTGCGGGAAACGCCGGCCAACAGCGGCCGGCCGAGGGCGAGCAGCTCGTGCTGGCGGGCCAGCAGGCTGAAGTTCTCTTCGTAGCTCTTGCCGAAACCGTAGCCGGGGTCGAGGACGACGGCTTCGGGTGGAATGCCTGCGGCCTGCGCGGCGGCGAGGCTGGCGCAGAGCCCTTCGCGGACGGAGTCGAACAGGGCGTCGGGCGCGAGGCGCGGCAGGGCGCGCCACTCTTCAGGGCGGCCGCGCGTGTGCATCAGCACCACGCCGCAGCCGGCCCGGGCGCAGACCGCAGCCATCTCTGTATCCCACGTGAAGCCGCTGACGTCGTTGACGATCTCGGCGCCCGCCTCGAGCGCCGCCCGTGCTGTGGCCGCCTTGTAGGTGTCGACGGAGATCACTGCGTGCGGCTGCCGCTGGAGGATGCCTTCGATAACAGGGAGCAGCCGCGCCTGTTCTTCGTCCGCGCTGACCGCCGGGGCCGCGGCGGTGCCCGGAAGGCCACCGGCGCGGGAGCCGGGGCGCGTGCTCTCGCCGCCCAAGTCCAGCAGAGCGGCGCCCTCGTCGAGCAATTGCATTGAGCGGGCCACGGCAGCTTCCGGGCTGACGAAGAGCCCGCCGTCGCTGAAGGAGTCGGGGGTCAGGTTGACCACGCCCATGACCAGCGTGCGGCGGCCCAGTTCGAGGGCGCGGGTGCGCAGGCGCCAGAGGGTCGATGAACGAGTCAGGGTGGAAGACATGGCGTCAGCGCCCTCCGGCTTGCACGGCCGCGCGCGAGCCTGCCGGGGCGGTGGAGACGGCCGGCCTGCGGCGGCTCCGGGCGGTGGACCGTCGCGGCGCGGGAACGGGCCGGATCAGGAGATCGAACGGAATGCCCAACCCCTCGTGGAGGCGGTAGATCATCGTCAGAGTGAGAGCCCGCTTGCCGGTGAGCACTTCGGAGACGCGGGCCCGGCTGCCGATCATTGGCTCCAGATCCTTGCGCGTCAGTCCCAGCTGCTCCATCTGGAACTGGATGACCGTTGCAGGGTCGGGGGCGCGCATGGGGAAGGCGCGCGCTTCAAAGGCGTCGACCAGCGTGGCCAGGACGTCGAGCTCGTCGCTCTCCTCGGTTCCGGGAGCGGCGCCCATGAGTTGCTGAATCCGCTCGACCGCGGCGTCGTGGTCAGCCTCCGTTCGAATGGGACGAATCCGCATAGCGCTCCTTCCTGTGGACGACGCCGGAGACATCGATCTGGTCGTACTCGCGATGAGTCCCCAGCCAGAGGACGAGGACGATGCCGTGCTGGAAATCCACTGCCGCGACCAGGCGGTAGTCGTTGCCCTTGATGTTGAAGACGACCCTCTCCGCGGTGACGATGCTGGCCGTCCGGTGCTGCCGCTTCAGCTCGGCGGAGCTCTTCCAGTTTGCCCGCGAGACCACGGCAAACCAGGCATCGAGGTGCTCGCCGACGACCTTGCGCAGCCGGGGTTCGACGCGGTTGCGGACAAAGCCGGTGAGCGTGCTCCGGGCGATGATCCTCACGGGGACAGCATACACCGCTCCCACTATGGGAGCAAGGATTGGTGGCGAATCCGGCTGTGCACGGTTGTGCGGGAAGTGCCGGCCGGCTCCCTGCTACACTCCGTCCATGAGGCACCCAAGAGGTTTGTTCGCGCTTCTGCTGGCAGGGATTCTGGTTTCTTCCGCGCTCGTCGCTGCGCAGGCGGCGCATCCCGCCGCGGCGCACCCGCATCCGGCGGCGCGGCCGGCTCCGGTCAAGGGGCCGCTGGCCGACCGCATTCAGGCCATCCTGGCCGAGCCGGCGCTGAGTCACGCCAGCTTCGGCATCAGCGTGGTCACGCTGGACGGGCAGCCGGTCTACGGGCTGAACGAGGGGCGGCTCCTCATCCCGGCATCGAATGTGAAGCTGACGACGACCGCAGCCGCCTTTGCGCTGCTGCCGGTGGAGACGCTGCACTTTACCACGCGGGTGGTGGCCGGCGGCGAGGTGGACGCGGCCGGGGTGCTGCACGGCGACCTGATCCTGCTGGGCGCGGGCGACCCCACGCTGAGCGCGCGGCGCTACCCCTACCAGCCGCCCTCGGCTGCCCCGGCCAAAGCGCCCGAGGCCGGCGCGGAGCCCGAGAAAAAGCCCCATCCGGCCGAGATGCTGGACCGGCTGGCGCAGCAGGTCGAGGAGTCCGGCGTGCGCCAGGTGGAGGGCTCGGTGGTGGGCGACGACAGCTTCTACCTGGACGAGCCCTGGGGCGCGGCCTGGGCCTGGGACGACCTGCAATGGGCCTACGGCGCGCCGGTCAGCGCGCTCACCTTCAACGAGAACGCGTTGGAGCTGAACGTGACCCCGGACGCCACCGCTCAGGGCGGCCTGCGAACCGAGTGGAGCCCCGAGGTGGACTACTACACGCTGGACAGCGCCATGACGCCCGCCCCGGGCGGGCAGACGGCGCATCCGGGGCTGGAGCGGCTGCCGGGGAGCCGGGTGGTGCGCGCCTGGGGCACGGTGGGCGCCGAGGGGCTCCACTCCGGGCTCGCCGTCGACGACCCGGCCGAGTACACCGCTGCCGTCTTTCAGGACGCGCTGCTGCACCGCGGCGTGCAGGTGAAAGGGCTGCCGGCCTCGCGGCACAAGTATCCGGGCGGGAGCGGCGACTTTGCCGGCGAGCGCGCCCAGCCGCTGGTGCTGAAGCCTTACGGCGAGTCGATTGTGGCCGCGCCGCTCGAGGACCGGCGGCAACTGGCCAGCCACGGCTCGGTGCCGCTGATCGAAGACCTGACGGTGATTAACAAGCTGAGCCAGAACCTGCACGCCGAGCTGCTGCTCAGGCTGCTGGGCAAGCTCGAAGGCAAGGACGGCAGCTTCGAGCAGGGGACGCGCGTGGTGCGGCAGTTCCTGGTGGGCGCCGGGGTGGACGACGCGGACTTCTTTCTCTACGACGGCTCGGGGTTGAGCCTGGACGATCGCATGGCGCCGCGCGCGCTGACGCAACTGCTGGCCTGGGGCTCGCGGCAGAGCTGGGGGCAGGAGTGGCGCGAGACCTTTCCGGTGGCCGGTGTGGACGGGACGCTGGCGGGGCGCTTCCACTCGTCGCCGCTCACGGGACGGATGTGGGCCAAGACCGGCACGCACGCCGAGGTGAACGCGCTCTCCGGCTACCTGACGGCGGCCAGCGGCAAGGTGCTGGCCTTTTCCATTCTGGTGAACGGCCACCGGCCGGGAAGCGAGACCGAACGCGAGGCCATCGACCGGATTGCCGAAGCGATTGCCGCGGCGGATTGAGATCGGAAGGAAAAGGGCAATCTCTCCGGGCCTTCAGCGGGGCCGAAAGGGTAGAATGGAACGTCGATGCCGGCCAGCCCCTTTAAGGCGGAGGATCAATGAACGTTGACAGCCTCACAATAGAGAACATTCGCTGCTTCGATAACATTAAGATCGACTTGGCCGAAGCAAAGTGGGTGACGCTGCTCGGTCCCAATGGATGCGGGAAGAGCACGGCACTGCATTCTCTTTCATTGCTTCTCGCTGGTCCCGAGGGCGCGCAGAAGCTGCTTCCGAGGCCGGTGGGTTGGCTTCGAGACGAGTCGAAGTTGGGGAAGATCGGAGTGCGAGTCCGCAAGTCCCAGCACGACCCTGGTCAATACGGCACAAAGAAGCTTACCGAGTCGTTTGGATATAGCTACTCGCTTGTCGGAGGTAAGCCGCTGTCTGTGAATAACAGGCTGTATACCGAGCCTGGAATCGTCGAGAATCCGCAGCATATTCTCACATGGTTGCGACAGAACGCTCTTACATCCACCGGGAAGGGGTGGTTTGCAGTCGGATACGGCGCCTTTCGAAGGTTAACGCGAAAGAGCCAGATCATTGTGCCCTCCCTTGAACCCCAGGCGCGCTTTACTAACTTCCTGACTCAGTTCCAGGAGGACGAGCCGCTTTCCGCGTTCGAACAGTGGATGGTCTATCTGGAGTTCCGGATTTCAAAAGGCGACAAGGAAGCCAAGAGGCAGCAGGACTTGGGCATTACAGCTATAAACGCTCTCTTGCCTGCCGGGACCCGATTCCACGGTGTCACTGCGGAGGGTAGAATTCTGTTCGAGGTGGGAGGCTCGACAGTTCCTACGATTAGCTTAAGCGATGGATACCGCAGCGTGCTCGCTCTTTCGGGTGACTTAGTCTGGAGATTGATTCAATCCTTCCCCGACACGGAGGACCCCTTGCACGAGGAGGGCGTCGTCCTAATCGACGAGTTGGACATTCACCTTCATCCAATCTGGCAACGGGACATCGCGCAGCTCCTGCAAAAACAGTTCCCCAATCTCCAATTCATTGTGGCAACCCACAGTCCGCTTATCGCCTCGGGAGCTGGGAAGAGCGCCCGGACATTGAAGTTCCAAATGGAAGGCGGAAGGGCCATCGTGGAGAAGGTAAGGGACGTCTCCTCATTTAGCGTCGATTATGTGCTTCGCAGTCCCGCTTTCGGGCTTGTCTCGCCCTACTCACCACAGACCCAAGAGAAGATCGATCGGTACGACAGCTTATTGCCCAAGAGGAGCGCTTTAACCAAGCAGGAGAGGGAGGAATTCCAGCAACTTCAGCTCTTCATGCAGGAGGCTCGGCCTTTCGGGGGCCCGCCGGAGCCAGGTTCCCTGGAAGCGAAGATCGACGACTATCTGGGAGAAAAGCTCAAATGATTCGCGTAGAAAGGTGTGCTGCTCCCGAAGTACTTGCGCGTAACAAGAATATCTGGGACGAGGCACTTCGGACGGCTAGATCTCCGCGTCAGCGGAAGCAGGCGCTTTACCGATACGGCCACAGGCAGATCAAGAGCGCATTGAGGGTGGTGTTTCACGACAAGTGCGCCTACTGCGAGAGCCATATTTCACATGTCGAATACGGCCATATAGAACACTTCAGGCCCAAGTCGAAGCAGGAATTCGAGCATTTGGCCTTTGAGTGGGACAACTTGTTTCTGGCGTGCTCGATCTGCAATGGAGTCGAGTATAAATCGGACCGCTTTCCCAGCCCCAAAGAGGGAGGGCCGCCCATTAACCCCTGTGACGATTCGCCTGAGGACCATCTCTCTTTCTTTTTTGACCAGGTGGCCAAGGTGGCCACCGTCGTCCATAAGACGGAACGGGGAAAGACAACAATCGACCTGGTTGGTCTCAATAGGCCGGAACTCCGCGCTTACAGGTCGAGGCAGGTCGAAAAGCTCGCTGCCCTTGCGCGCTTCGTTGCCACGGATGAGAGGGCAAGGCAAATACTCGATGAGGCCCGGAGCGGGGACCATGAATATGCAGCCTTTGCGCGCGCATTGCTGCCGCGAGAGTAAACAGGGCGGCCGTAACGAATATTGGGTGTTCCTGCCGCGCGTTCCGAGATCGCAGGACATGAGTTTGCTCGGGT
This sequence comes from Occallatibacter sp., assembly GCA_049690595.1. Taxonomy (GTDB): domain Bacteria; phylum Acidobacteriota; class Terriglobia; order Terriglobales; family Acidobacteriaceae; genus Telmatobacter. Next base: position 9,513 of record JBAVMZ010000211.1, read on the forward strand.
AGGATGGGGTCATGCGGATTAATCTAATCGCAGTCGCTGCGCTCTATTCAGGTCTTGTCGTCCCCTTCCTGGCCGGCTGCCGTTCGCTGCCGCCTTCCAAGCCCTCGTCCGAGTGGACCGCGCAGGAGCGGCGCGGCGCCTCGGTCTACACCGCCAAGTGCGCGCGCTGCCATTACGCCAACTCAACCCGCGGACTGCACGGCCCCGGCATGCAGGCGATCACCAAGATCAAGGCCATGCCCTCCGGCGCACCGCCCACCGACGAGCGGCTGACCGCGGTCATCGTCCAGGGGCGGCTGGAGATGCCGGGCACGAAGCTGACCGACCCCGAACTGGCCGACCTGCTGGCCTACCTGCACACGCTATGAGCCACGAACGCCAGACGACTCCAGAGGGTGCGGGTCAGAGTCCGGCGCCGCGCCGCGAGCTGCTGCCGCTGCCCGGACTGGCCGCCATCGGGCTCTATCTGTTCCTGCTGGCCGGAACGCTGATTGTGGGCGTGGTGGCGGGACGGCATTACCCGCCGCTGTTTCTGCTGCTGGCCGCCGCTCTGCTGGCCGCCGCGGCCGGCCTGGTGATGCTGCTGCGCTGGGGCTGGGCGATGGCGCTGGCCGCGGTGGCGCTGCTGGCCGCCTACCACCTGTGGTTCTTTGCCACCTTCCACGCAATGACGTCCCTTGTGCAGGGCCTGCTGAACCTGGTCTTCTTCCTTTACCTGGTGCGGACCGAGGTGCGGTCCAAGCTGCGGTAAGCGCGGTTACCAGACGGTCCTGCAGACTGCCGCGTTCTGGATCTTTCCGTCTGCCGTCACCAGCGCGCACCCCTCTACAATTGCCGTGGCCGCAATCATCCGGTCCATCGGATCGCCGTGAAAGGGCTCCGGCAGAGACCCGGCACAGAGCGCAATCTCCGGGGAGACGGGAAGGATCGTGAACGACTGCTTCACGCTCTCCAGAAAACTCTCCCTGGGGACCGTGAGGGGAACCCGGCCGCGGCGAATGGAGTTTGCAAGCTCGTAAAGCGAGACCACGGAGATGGCCGGATCCTCCCCGTTGGCAAGGACCCTCGAGATTGCTTCATCTGCGGCCAGGGAGAGCTTCTCAGGGCGCGCCACGAACCAGAGCGCTGCATGCGTGTCGAGCAGGATCATTGCCGTTTCCCCTGCTCCGCCCGCTCCCAGCCCTCAGCGTCCGTGCTTTCCCACTCCTCGTCTGTGAACTCCGAAGAGACAAGGTCCACGTCGTCCCGGAGGGTCACCATGTGACGCAGGCGGCCAAAGAGCGATCCGACCGGCACGGTATCGATCGACTCTTCCTGCGGCGGTGTCAACCAAGCGTAAACCTTGCCGCGCTTGGTAATCCGGATGGATTGTCCGGTGGCTTTGACCTCGTCGACAAGACCGAGGCATTTTGCTTTGAACTCGCTCACGGCGACGGTGCGCACGGCAGCCTCCCCGGCCCGGCGACTCGGACCTTCTGATCCATTTGACCATGGTCATTTGACTCTAGTCAATTCAATACCACGCCTCGCCGATTCCCGCCTGCCGCTCCCAAATGTTACCCTCCTGCCATGCCGCGCACTACGCTGAAATCCCTCTTCTGCCTCACCCTCACCCTGGCCACGCTCCCTGCCTTCGCCGCCGACGCACCGAAGAAGCGCGCCATCGCCCTCGACGACCTGGCTCGCCTCGAGCGGGTAGCCGCGCCTGCCGTCTCGCCCGACGGCGAGTGGGTGGTTTACACCGTCGCCAAAATCGACGCCAAGGAAGACAAGAGCCAGAGTCACCTGTGGATGGTGAAGTGGGACGGGTCAGTGCGGCTGCAGTTGACCTTCGGCAAGGAGGGGGCTTCGGCGCCGCGCTTCTCGCCCGACGGCAAATACATCAGCTTTCTTTCTTCGCGGCCGGGCGCGGCCAAGGGCAGCCAGGTGTGGGCGATGGACCGGCGCGGCGGCGAGGCCGAGCAACTGACCGCGATCACCGACCAGGATATTCAGGACTACCTCTGGTCGCCCGACTCGAAGAAGCTGCTGCTGACCCTGCGTCCCAAGCACGAGCCCGAGGCCGAGGAGGGCAAGCCGCCCGCCCCGCCCAAGCCAGTGGTGATCGACCGATACCACTTCAAGCAGGACATCGAAGGCTATCTGCGCAACGACGACTGGAACGCGCTCTACCTCTACGAACTGGCCACGAAGAAGACCGAGAAGCTGACCACGGCGAAGAGCGTCGCCGAAGAGGATGCCGCCTGGTCGCCGGACGGCGCCTGGATCGCCTTTGTGAGCAACCCGGACCCCGACCCCGACCGCACGAATAACACCGATGTCTTTGTGGTGGCGGCCAAGCCTGGCTCGGCGGCGCGCAAGCTCACCACCTGGCCCGGCCCGGACGGCGGCCACCTGGCCTGGTCGCCCGATTCGAAGGCTATTGCTTACGCCGAGGGCTCCAAGCCCGAGCTCGACGCCTATTCGCAGCCCAAGCCGGCCGTGGTGACTCTGGAGGGCAAGGTCAGCTACCCGGCCGCCAAGCTCGACCGCGGGGTGCACGAGCCGCGGTTTTCGCCGCAGGGCAAGCTGAGCTACCTGGTGAGCGACGACCGCAACCGCTACCCGGCCGAAGTGGAGCTGGCAGGCAACGGCGCGCACCGGTTGCTGGCGCAGGCCGGGGCCACGTTGGGGTGGGACTCGGCCGCCGGCCACACCGCCGTGCTCTACTCGAACGACACCGCTCCGGGCGAGATCTACGCGCTCGAGAACGGAGCGCTGCGCAAGCTGACCGGGCACAACGACGCGCTGGTGGCCGAGCTGGATCTCGTCGCCGCGGAGGACCTGAGCTGCACCAGCACCGGCGGCACGGATGTCCACGCGCTGCTGACCCGGCCGCTCGGCTTCAAAGCCGGGACGCCCGCGCCCATGGTCCTCTTCATCCACGGCGGGCCGAACGGGCAGGACGAGCACAGCTTCGACTTTCTGCGTGAGTTTCTGGCCGGCCACGGCTACGCCGAGCTGAACGTGAACTACCGCGGCAGCTCCGGCCGGGGGCAGCAATACGCGCAGGCAATCTTCGCCGACTGGGGCCACCACGAGGTCGAGGACCTGCTGGCCGCGGTCGACAAGGCCGTCGCTCTGGGCGTGGCCGATCCGGCGCACCTGGGCATCGGCGGCTGGAGTTACGGCGGCATCCTCACCGATTACACGACAGCCACCGACCAGCGCTTCAAGGCGGCCATCAGCGGCGCGGGCTCGGCCATTCCGCTCACCTTCTACGGCTCCGACCAGTACACCTACCAGTACGACGTGGAGCTGGGTCCGCCGTGGAAGTCGCTGCCACTCTATCTCAAGTTGAGTTATCCGTTCCTCGAAGCCGACAAGCGGATGAAGACGCCCACGCTCTACATGGGCGGCTCGGCGGATTTCAACGTGCCCATCATCGGTGGCGAGCAAATGTACCAGGCGCTGAAGACCCTGGGCGTGCCCACCGAGATGGTGGTTTACCCGGACCAGTTCCACGGCTTTACGCGGCCCAGCTTCGTCCGCGACCGCTACGAGCGCTGGCTGGCGTGGTGGGACAAGTACCTGAAGCCGGCGGCGGCAGCAGCGCCTGCCAGGTGATCCTGCCTCAGAATGCGGTCAGGACAAACACCAGCGTCAGGATGGTAGCCACGCCGAAGGCAATCACCTGGATCCCGGCCGCAATGCGGACCTTTGGGCGGTAGATCGCCCCTGCGTCCACCCTCTCGCCGGGCGTGCCCAGCGTCCCGGTCAGCGCCATCAGGGTCCACACGCCGCAGATCGTCGAAACCAGGTAGGCTACCCAGGCTGCCTTGGCCCAGACGCTCTTCGGAAAGTGCTCCCCGAAAAGCAGCGTCACTGTCACGATGCTTGTCGAGAGCGTGATCAGTTGCTTGGCCAGGTCTGAAGCAAAATCGAATGCGTGTTTGGCTCGCTCGTCCATCGCATCCCCTCAGCAAATCGGGAAACAGGGGCAGAACCGCGTCTTGGCCCGAGCCAGCGTGTACTCGTGCAGCACCAGCGGCCCGGGAAATGGGACCGGTACAGGCTCGCTGCCCAGGTCAACTGCCTCGGTCAAATGGTAGACCGGGGTCGACGATGCCCTGTCGCTCTCGGCTTCCTCCACCATCAACTCCACAATCCGGGCCACCGCCGCCTCTGTCTCTCCGGTCTCCACGGATTCGCCCGGGTCCGCGCCCTGAATCAGCCGCGCTGCCGCGCCTTCCAGCAGGTCGCGCAGGTCGCCTGCGCACTCCGTGCTGATCAGCGCCCCGCTCTTCGCGATGGCCGTCTCCGCTGTTTGCCACAGCAGTCCGGGGACAACTGCCGGATCGACCTTCATGCCAACCGCCTCCTCGGCGGGTGCGGGAATCTTAGCCCGCGCGCCAAGCCGCGTCAAGGGGTCAGGCAGCAGCGGTCCTCGCTACAATGAAAATGTGACCGATCTAGTCCAGATCTCCCCCGCCCGCACCGCTCCGGCGCCCAAGCCCGAGTGGCTGAAGGCGCGTGCGCCCGGCGGCGAGAACTACCACGACCTGAAGCGGCTGGCGCGGTCGCTCAACCTGCATACCGTCTGCGAGAGCGCCCACTGCCCCAACATCGGCGAGTGCTGGCATCACAAGACGGCCACCTTCATGATGCTGGGCAACCTGTGCACGCGGCGGTGTGGCTTCTGCGCCGTGCCCAAGGGCCGGCCCGAGCCGATCGACTTCGACGAGCCGCGGCGCGTGGCCGAGGCGGTCTCGGCGCTGGGCCTCGAGTACGCGGTGATCACGAGCGTTAACCGCGACGACGACCCGCTGGGCGGCGCACGGGCCTTTGCGCTGGTGATCGAGGAGATTCGCCGTCTGGCTCCCGCCTGCCGTGTGGAGGTGCTGATCCCCGACTTCCAGGGCGACCCGGAGTCGATTCGCACGGTGGTGGAGGCGCGGCCGGCGGTGCTGAACCACAACACGGAGACGGTGCCGCGGCTCTACCGCGTGGTGCGCTCCGGGGCGCGCTACGAGCGCTCGCGGGAGTTGTTGCGACTGGCCAAGGAGATGAACCCGGCCGGGCTGACCAAGTCCGGCGTGATGGTCGGCCTGGGCGAGGAGACGGCCGAGCTTCTCGCCGTCTTCCGCGACCTCGCCCGAGTCGGCTGCGACATTCTCACTGTGGGGCAGTATCTGCGCCCCTCGCGCGACCACCTGCCGATGGCGCGGCTCTACACCCCGCGCGAGTTCGCCGAGCTGAAGACCGAGGCCCTGAAGATGGGCTTCCGGCACGTCGAGTCTGGCCCCCTGGTGCGCTCCAGCTATCACGCTCACGAGCAGGCCAGTTCAACGGGCATTCAGTTCGCAGGGTGAAAGCTGACGATGGTAGAGACCGTGTCTCACGCCCCCTTCGGCATCAAGTTTCATCCCGCCTGATCCGCCGCCTCGCTCCTCGCCGGCACCACCATCACCGCAATCGCAATGCTGGCCACCAGCAGTGCCGCCGCCAGGTACCACGGCGCGCCGGGAAACAGCCGTCCCGGCACCATGAAGAAGGCAAAGGTGGCCGAGAACATCCCCGGCCCCACGATCATCGCCATGCCGCGCAGCGAGCCGAGCGCCCCCTGCAGCTCGCCCTGCTCGGAAGGCGAAACCCGCCGCGTCATCAGCGCCTGGGAGGGCGCCGAGGCCAGCGACCAGAGCGCGTTCACTCCCACGCCGGCCAGGAAGATCCACCCCACCGGCGCCGCGCCAAAGATGACGAATCCCACTGTCGCGCCCACCAGTCCGGCAAAGAGCGAGACCCGCTCGCCGAAGCGCCGCACGCACCAGCCCACCATTCCTGCCGAGACCACCATCGTTGCCACGCCCACCACTGCCAGCGAGCCACCCACCTGCTCCTGCGTCCAGCCGTACCGCGCCGTGGCGTACAGCACAAAAACTGTGGCGTAGACCTCGTGCGCCAGGTAGCCCAGGAAGTTGATGGTGGCCAGCCCGAAGAGCTCGTGGTGCGAGCGCAGCAGCCGCAGCGAGCCCAGCGGGTTGGCCTTCTTCCACTTGAAGCTGGTGGCGCGCTTCTCCTTGGGCAGCGATTCGGGCAGAATGAAGAACCCGTAAAAGGCATTGGCCAGGCTGAAGCAGGCGGCCACCCAGAAGGGCAGCCGCGGGTTGATGGCGCCCAGCCAGCCGCCCAGCGCCGGTCCCAGCACAAAGCCCACGCCAAAGGCCGCGCCAAAGATGCCAAAGGCCTTGGCCCGCTTCTCCGGCGACAGCACGTCGCTGAGGTAGGCGTTGGCCGTGGGCATCGACGAGGCCGTCAGCCCGCTCAGCACGCGGCCCACGAAGAGCCACCCCAGCGTCGGCGCCCAGGCCATGATCACGTAGTCCAGCCCCAGGCCGAAGTTCGACAGCAGAATCACCGGCCGGCGGCCGAAGCGGTCTGACAAGATGCCCAGCACCGGCGCAAAGAAGAACTGCATCAGCGCCCAGGTGGAGACAAAGAGCCCCATCGTCTCCGAGGTCCGCGCCACGTTGCTCGCGAGAAACTCCAGAATCAGCCGCGGCAGCACCGGCGCAATGATGCCGAAGGCCAGCATGTCCAGCAGCACCGTGACAAAGATAAAGCCGAGAGCCGCGCGGCGGTTCGTGCTCATTGCATCTCTCCAGTTGGAACGGAATCGGAGCCGGGGCGAGCGGCCTCCGGCGCTGCTATTCCGCCGCCCATGGGTTGTAGGTGCCCACGCTCCACGAGTGGCCCTCCGGGTCCTTCACCGTGAACTCGCGGCTGCCGTAAGGCGTCTTCTGGATGGGTCGCACGATCTCCGCGCCTGCGGCCTGCGCACGCGCCCAGACCGCTTCGGCATCGGACACCACCAGGTAGACCGAGCGCGTTTCCCGGCCGCCGGCCTCGGCAGGCGAGACGAAGTGCCTGCCGTACTCGTCGTCCTTCTGCGAGCCAAGCATGATCATGCCCGAGCCGAGCGTGAGTTCGGCGTGGGCGATCGTGCCGTCGGGTGCTTCGTAAACGTGGCGGCGGGCGAAGCCGAGCACGCGGCAGAGCCACTCGATGGCGGCCTTGGCGTCGGCATAGCGCAGCGCGGGGATGACGGTCGAATGGGATTCGGGCATAGGGAAGCCTCCGCCGCCAGCCTATCGCCGTCGCGCCATTCCGGGCAAGCAAAGTCAGCGCGATAGCCCTCCAGGGCGATCTATCCTCACAGGTATGCCTCTCCCCGCCGGCGATGTCCAGCTCGTCCAGATTGTCGACGCGGCCCTCGCCGATGCCGCGCGCCGCGCCGGTCCGTGGCTCGTCTGCCGGCCGGGATGCACGCCCTGCTGCCACGGCGCCTTTGCCATCAACGCGCTTGATGCCGCCCGCCTGCGCGCCGGCCTTGAGGCTCTCAGGGCCAGTGACCCAGCCGCCGCGGCGGCAATCGCCGAGCGCGCCCGTGCCTGGATTGCCGCCCACGCCGCCGAGTTCCCCGGCGACCCGCAAACCGGGCTCCTCGACCAGTCGGATGTGGGCCAGGCCCGCTTCGAGGAGTTCGCCAACGACGCGCCCTGCCCGCTGCTCTCGACCGGCGGGCTCTGCGGCCTCTATGCCAGCCGCCCCATGACCTGCCGCGTCTTCGGCCCGCCGGTCAGAATGGGCGCGGGCGACGCCCTCGGCTGCTGCGAACTCTGCTTTGAGGGGGCCGGCCAGGCTGAGATTGCCGACTGCGAGATGGCCCTCCCTCACGCACTGGAGGAATCTCTGCTCGCCGCCACCGGCTCGGAGGGCGAGACCGTGGTGGCCTTCGCGCTGGTGAGATAACGGCGAGCGCGCAAGGGATAAACTGGAGTCAGGAACCTCCCATGCCAATGCGCCCCTGCTGGGTTGAGATCGCGACGCGCGCTCTCGAAGACAATTACCGCTTTCTCTCTGCGCTGGCCGCGCCGCACGCCGAGCTGCTGGCCATCGTCAAGGCCGACGCCTACGGCCACTCGCTCGCTCTCTGCGCTCCGGCCGCGATGCGCGCCGGGGCCCGGTGGCTGGGAGTAACCAGCGTGGAAGAGGGCGTGGTTGCGCGCTCTCTATGTCCTGAGGCCCATGTGCTGGTGATCGGTGGCGTCTTTCCCGGCCAGGGCCCGGCGGTGGTCCGGCATGGGCTCACCGTGGTGGCATGGGAGCGCTGGCAACTGGACGAACTGGAGGGGGCCGCACGCGCTGCCGGTTTGCAGGCCGGATCGCTGCCGATTCACCTGGAAATCGACACCGGCATGAGCCGCCAGGGCGTGAGTCCGGATGAGATTGGGCCGGTTCTGGCGCGCTTTGCGCCGGGGTCGCCGCTTCGGCTTGAGGCCGTGATGACACACCTCTTCGCCGCCGACGAGGCGGACGGCGCGGTGACCGAGGCGCAGCTGGCCCAGATGGCCGAGGCGCTGGGCCGGGTGGAAGCCGGAGGTCTTTATCCTGACTGGCTCAACGTGGGCAGTTCCGCCTCGCTGCTGGCCGGCCAGGCCGGCGCGATAGCCGCCCTGGCCGCGCGCCATGGGATGAAGACCATGATGCGGCCGGGTCTGGCGCTCTATGGACTGGCGCCGGAGTACGACCCGAGTTTCGAGCCGGAGGAGCCGGCATCTCTGAAGGCAGCGCGCGCCCGATTGCAGCCCGTGCTGAGTTGGAAGTCAAGGGTTGCGGGCATGCGCTCCATCCCCGTCGGCGCGGTGGTGGGTTACAACGGAACCTTTGTGGCCACCGAACCGATGCGGCTGGCGCTGGTGGCTGCGGGATACGCCGACGGCCTCGACCGCCGACTCGGCAACCGCTTCAACCTGCTGGTTCGGGGCCAGCGGGCGCCGCTGGTAGGCCGCATCAGCATGGACCAGGCGGTGCTGGACGCGACAGAGATTCCTGGCGTAATGGCTGGCGACGAGGTGGTGATTCTGGGCTCGCAGGGCCAGGAGACGATTTCTGCTTTCGACCACGCCCAGGCTTCGGAGACGATTCCGTGGGAGGTCTTCACACGGATTGGGCCGCGCGTCCAGCGGGTTGAGGTCTAGAGCATATTCGCTTTTGACGTAGACTCCTGTGTCCCCACCCATTCCGCGTTTTCCTGTGGAATGGGTGGGATACCAATAGAATTCCGGTCCGCACCGGCTC
>JBAVMZ010000212.1:0-1660 GCA_049690595.1 Occallatibacter sp.
AACGGAGATGGGATGAGAAGGCCGGTCCCCGGCGGGATGCGTTAAGCTCCCAATGGAAAGCGCACTCGAGGTGCAAAGGAGAACCGGCCATGAAGCAGAATACCACCCGACGGGAAAGTCCGAAGCAGGCTCGGAAGCAGAGCCCGAAGCAGAGCCCGAAACAGAGTCCGCGGCAGAGCAAGAAGAGCTGCCAAGGGCCGATGGCAATCGGCATGGACCTGGGCGACAGGACGAGCCGCTACTGCGTGCTCAACGACCGGGGCGAGGTGGCGAAGGAAGCGTCGGTAGCGACGACGAAGAAGGGTATGGCCCAAGTGTTCGCGGCGCTGAAGCGGAGCCGGATCGCGATCGAAGTGGGCACGCATTCGCCGTGGGTGAGCCGGTTGTTGAAGAGCCTGGGACACGAGGTATTCGTGGCCAATCCGCGGCAGTTGAAGCTGATCAGCCAGAGCAGCCGCAAGGATGATCGCGTCGACGCGCGGACACTGGCGCGGCTGGTGCGGGTAGACCCGGAGCTGTTGCGGCCGATCCAGCATCGCAGCGAAGAAATGCAGATGGACCTGATGGCGATCCGGGTGCGGGCCGCTTTGGTGGAGGCGCGCACGGCGCTGGTGAATTCGGCGCGCGGACTGGCCAAATCGGTGGGCGAGCGGCTGCCCAAGTGCGATGCCAGGTGCATCGGAAGCGGGCACCTCGGGACGTTGCCCCAGCCGCTGCGGGATGCGCTGGAGCCGCTGTTACAGCAGGTGGAAGCGTTGAGTGTGAGGATCGAGAAATGTGACCGGCAGGTCGAGCAGATCGCCCGGACGAAGTATCCGGAAACCGAACTCCTGCGACAAGTGCAAGGAGTGGGACCCCTGATCGCTCTGACTTTCGTATTGACGGTGGCCGATAAAGAACGCTTCCAGAAGAGCCGCGACGTGGGGTGCTATTTGGGCTTGCGGCCCAAGCGCAGCCAGTCGGGCCAGAGCGAGCCGGAGCTGCGCATCACCAAGGAAGGCGACGCGTATCTGCGGAAGCTGCTGGTGCAGGGCGCGCAGTACATTCTGGGGCGCAAGGGGCCCGACACGGATCTGAAGCGCTGGGGCGCGCGCCTGGCAGTGGGCGGCAAGCGCGCGAAGAAGCGGGCCGTGGTGGCGGTGGCGCGCAAGCTGGCGATCCTGCTGCACAAGCTATGGAGCGGCGGCGAGGTGTATGAACCGCTGCGCAACAACCCGGCGCGCCAGGTTGCGGCTTAAAACGGAAAGTAGAGTTTGTGGTTTTGTAGCGAATCGCCGAGTTCGGGTGACTGCGCGGTCGCGGCGGAACGGACGCCTTTTCACAGGGGCGCTGCAGTTCGGCACGGAGATGGCAGCGCCCGTTAAAAACATTGAGGACCCCATGCGGCACCGGAGCCAGGAGCTCCACCAGAGTGCGAATGGAAGCAGGGCGAATCGGCGGTTGGAAGAAAGGGACGGCAGCTCAGGGCGCCCTCCCGCTGGTCGGGACCGCGAACGGCGTGGTCAGCCGGCTAAAACAAAAACGTCTTATAAGGAACGGGCGGTCGCAAAGGGACACCGCCTCCCGTTGGTCGGCCAGCAAGAGTTGCAGCCAGCCGCAGCCGGCGGAACAAAATATCGCTTGACAGGGAGAGGCCTTCTCATGGAAGCCGCGACCGTGA